>JAYTFQ010000332.1:0-4496 GCA_043734225.1 Anaerolineales bacterium
CGGCCCGGCGAACGCCGGGCCGCGCCAGCCAATTTCGCCAAAATACCCTGATTTCCAGGGTCAACGTGGCACATTGCTGCCGTGGGGGCGACGCAGGGCCGGGCAGTGACAGGTCGTGAAGCGGATCCGCGGGACAAAAATGGGTTTATCCGTGTGGTGGCTGGTCATTTCAACCCTGGGCCTGGCGGCCGGGGCCGTGCTCACCTGGTGGCTGCACCGCTTCCAGGGCCTGGGCATCCAGGTGCGGCCGGGCGCGGCGGCCGGCGGCGGGGGCGGCCCGCTGATCTCCGTCATTGTGCCGGCGCGCAACGAAGCCCGCAATATCGAGCGCTGCCTGAGCGCTTTATTGGCCCAAACCTACCGCAATTTTGAAGTGATTGTGGTGGACGACGGCTCTACGGACGGCACCGGCGAGATTTTGAGCCGCCTGGCCGCCGGCCAGCCCCGCCTGCGCGTGCTGGCCGGCGAGCCCCTGCCCGCCGGCTGGGCGGGCAAGCCGCACGCCCTCAGCCAGGGGGTGGCGGCGGCGCGCGGCGAGTGGCTGCTGTTTGTGGATGCGGATACTTTCACCCGCCCGCCGGCGCTGGCCGCCACCTACGCCACCGCCCAGGCCTACCAGGCCGACCTGTTCAGCATCCTGACCGGCCAAAAGCTGGGCACCTTCTGGGAAAAAGTTGTCATGCCGGTAGTGCTGAGCGGGCTGGCGTTTGGCTTCCCGCCTGAGCGCGTGAACGACCCCAAGCGGCCGGACGCGGTGGCCAATGGCCAGTTCATCCTCATCCGGCGCAAGGTGTATGACGCCGTGGGCGGGCACAGCGCGCTGCGCGCCTCCCTGGTGGAAGACAAGGCCCTGGCCGAGGCGGTGAAGCACGCCGGCTATCGGCTGGTGCTGGCCGACGGGCAGGAGTTGGCCGAAACGCGCATGTACACCTCGCTGGGCGAGCTGTGGGAAGGCTGGACCAAGAACATGTTCCTAGGCCTGCAGGGGCGGCCGTGGCTGCTGGCGCTGGGCGCGCTGACCAGCCTGGCCGGCGCGCTGGCGCTGCCAGCCTGGCTGCTGGCCGGGCTGATCTGGCTGGCGCGCGGCGGGGGCCCGGCGGCCGTCGTTGTCGTGGCCGAGGCCGCGGCGGTGTGGGCGCTGGTGCTGTATGCCCGGGCGCGGGTGTCGCTTAGCCTGAAAATCTCGCCGTGGTATGCGTTGAGCCTGCCGCTGGGCGCCGGCATTTTCGCGGCCATAATGATCACCTCCACCGTGCGGGTCATGTCGGGCAAAGGCGTGGTGTGGAAGGGTCGCACCTACACCTGATCAAACCCGCTGCTCGTAGGGTCGAAGCATCCGCCTGCGGAACTCGGCTCTATCCCATGCGATTTGGCGGATGCTTCGACCCTATTGCCCCACTCCCATACTCCCACACCCCCACACCCGCCTTTCCCCGGGTGCTATAATTCCGACAGGCGTTGGTAGTTTGTGGACCTGGAAAGCCGGTAGCAGTTATGGCGGATGCGGTGTCCAGCCTTGATCAACAACTCGATACACTGACGGCCGGCGGCGCGTTGTACGACAAACACGCCGATGGCTCGCTGACCTGTTATGCCTGCGGGCACCGCTGCCTGATCAAACCTGGGCGGCGCGGTATCTGCAAGGTGCGCTACAACCTGGAGGGCGAGCTGCGCGTGCCCTGGGGATATGTGGGCGCGCTGCAGTGCGACCCGACCGAGAAAAAACCCTTCTTCCACGTTTACCCCGGCTCGGACACGCTGACCTTTGGCATGTTGGGCTGCGACATGCACTGCCCGTATTGCTTCCCGCCGGGCACGCAGATTGAAACCGACCGCGGCCAACTGCCCATCGAACGCGTGTTCAATCTGGGACAGCACTTTGTGCAGACCAGCGACGGCGAGGTGGCCCGCCCAGCCGCCCTGCGCGCCCTGGACGGCAGCGGCCACTGGCGGCGCGTGACCCAGGTCTTCAAACATTTCTACACTGGCGACCTGACCGTCATCCGGCCGCACTTTTTGCCCGAGCTGCGCTGCACGCCCGATCACAGCATTTTCGCCACCACCGACCCCAACCGGCCGCCCGAAAAGGTCGAAGCCGCTCAGCTGACCGGCCGCCACTGGCTGGTGGTGCCGCGCGCCTTTGCCGCCAGCACGCCGGCCCTGGCGCCGCTGGTGGCGGCGGCTGCCGGCCAAACCCGCCTGCCGCGCGGCACGCCCAAGCCACTGACCACGCCGGATGATTACCTGGTGCCCATCCGCGAGCTGGCCAGCGCGGCCTACAATGGCGAGGTTTACAACCTGGAAGTGGAGGGCGAGCACAACTACCTGGCGAACGGGATTCTGGTGGCCAACTGCCAGAACTGGATTACCTCGCAGGCCTTGCGCGACCCGGCCTCGGCCTTGGCCGGCGCCGGGCCGCAGCCGGTGACCGCGCAGCAACTGGTGACGCTGGCCCGGCAGCAGGGGGCGCGGCTGGTGGGCTCGTCTTATAATGAGCCGCTGATCACCAGCGAGTGGGCGGTGAGTGTGTTCAAGGAGGCCCAGGCCGCCGGGCTGGCGTGCGCCTTCGTTTCCAACGGGAATGCCACGCGCGAGGTTTTGGAGTATATTCGTCCGTACGTCTCGGCGTACAAGATCGACCTGAAGACCATGTCGGACCGGAACTATCGCCGGCTGGGCGCCGTGCTGGCGCACGTGCTCGACGGCATCCGCATGGTGCACGAGATGGGATTCTGGCTGGAGATCGTCACGCTGGTGATACCCGGCTTCAACGACAGCCCGCAGGAGCTGAACGAGGCGGCGCGTTTCCTGGCCGGCCTGTCGGCGGATATCCCCTGGCATGTGACCGCCTTTCACCAGGACTATCATATGACCGACCCGGATGAAACCACGGCCGCCACGCTGATGCGCGCGGCCGAGATCGGGCGTGCAGCCGGCCTGCGCTATGTGTATGCCGGCAACCTGCCGGGACAGGTGGGCGAGCACGAGCACACCTTCTGCCCGAATTGCCACACGCGCGTCATCGCGCGCCATGGCTATGTAATTCTGGATTATCGGCTTTCGCCCGAGGGCGCCTGCCCCAAATGCGGCACGCGCCTGGCCGGCATCTGGACTGACCGACCCGAGCAAGTGCGCCGTCGCGGACCCGGCGCGCCGCGCTCGATCCGCAGCGTCATCGACCGTTACCGGACTGATCTGGCCCACTGAGGGATACCACCATGCGCGACGAAGACCCACGCTTCAAATTGATCCTGACCTATGACGTCCAGCCCGAGCTGCAGGACACCTATCTGCAATTTATGCTGGGCGAGCTGGTGCCGGCTGTGCAGTCGTTGGGGCTGCAAATGAGCGGCGCCTGGCACACCGCTTATGGGCATTACCCAGTGCGGCTGATCGAGTTCCTGGGCGAAGACCAGGCAGCCATCAACGCCGTGCTGGACACGCCCACCTGGAACACGATGGAAAACCGGCTGAAGAGCTACGTGCTCAACTACAACAAAAAGATCGTCCGTGTGCGCAACGATCAGTTCCAGTTTTGATGCTTGACACGCATAGACGAACTTCTATATAATCCAGGAGTAGATAGACAAGTGTCGATATGAGTATTGTTGGGCCGGTGGAATTTGCCAAAGCGATGGCGGACAAGACCCGCCAGGAGATTATGCGCGCCTGCTGCTGCCAGTGGGTGTCCGTAGGCGAGCTCGCGTCTCAGATTAAGATGACGCAGCCGACCGTCTCGCACCACCTGGCCATCCTGCGCGCGGCGGATTTGGTGGATGTGCGGCACGAGGGCAAGCAGAGCTTTTACACCCTCAACCAGAGCCGGGTGGTGGCCTGCTGTGGGCAGATCATGACGGTGTTCGCGCCCGAGCTGACGGCCCCGGCCACCAACGTCATAAGTCAAGAAGCGCTGCCATAGGATCAAGCTCTTTTTTTGCCTTTACATATAGACGTTTGTCGATATGAAAGTGGGCGATTTTGTTCGCCAACGGCAACAGTGAATCCTTCGCTTTGACCCAGTTGATCAAGGGTAGTCGGGCCGCATCATCCAGTTCAGCCGAGGTCTTACGACAAACTGAGCTGCTTTATGAAAAGGAGAAGAGACTGATGACAAGTTCTGCCGAACAATTGCTCAATGAGACCCTCACCGCCGGCCTGGTTTGCGATCTGGAGGCGCTGACGTCCGCCGAGCGCGAGCAGCAGGCCGCCACGTTTGAGCAATTGCGCCAGCAGGTGCAGGCGGTGGAGGAGCTGCCCAGCGGTTGGGCAGTTAAGCTGCCGGCGGCCGCTGGCACCTTGGCGCTGGTGGCGCGCTTTATTGAGAATGAGCGGCGCTGCTGCCCGTTCTTTGACTTCAACCTGGCCGTAAGCCCCGATGCTGGGCCTATCTGGCTGCGCATCACCGGCCGCCCGGGCGTTAAAGAATTCCTGGCCGGCGCGTTCGCACCCGCCGCTCCGCAATGAGAACTAAGCCCGAAAACCCAATAGGCGCCGAG
>JAYTFQ010000333.1:0-3133 GCA_043734225.1 Anaerolineales bacterium
GACCCGAGTGGCGCTCGCCTGGCAACTGCCGGTACAGGCGACATCCGCGTATGGGACACCGCGACCGGCCTGCTGCTGCGTAGCCTGCCGGGACCCGCCGGCGCCATCAATGATATTGCGTTCAGCCACGACGGGACCCGGCTAGTGACGGCCGGCGCCGATGGGACGGGCCTGATCTTCAACACCGCCAGCGGCGTTTCGAAGCTCACGTTGACCAGCACCGCGCCCCTGCTGGCCATCTCCTTCAGCCCGGATGATAAGCGCCTCGCGCTGGCGGCCCAGGATGGCACAACTCGGATTGCCGACAGCGCCACCGGCCTGTCCCTGCTCACACTCGCCAGCACCAGCGCTGTGCGCGCGGTCGCCTATAGCCCCAATGGCAGCCTGCTGGCCACGGCCACGGAGGGCGGGATCACGCAAATATGGGATACCACCAGCGGCCAGGTGGCGGTGACGCTGTCGGGGCACACCAGCCTGGTGATGGATGTGGCCTTTAGCGCGGATGGAAAACGCGTGGCGACCGCCAGCCGGGATGGAACGGCGAAACTGTGGGACCCGAACACCGGCCAGTTGCTACTCACCCTACAGGGTAGTGGACGCGGGCTCAACGGCGTTGCCTTCAGCCCTGACGGCACCCATCTCTATACCAGTGGGGATGATGGCCTGCGCGCTTATGTGCTGCGGATTGAGGATCTGGTGGCGCTCGCGCATACACGGGTAACACGGGCCTTCACGCTGGCCGAGTGCCAGCAGTATCTACACCTATCACAATGCTCAGCGACGGTATCCAAGTAACGTTTCCTGATGTAGTCCTGTCATTTCACCAAGCGGTCGGCAACGTGGTTACTAGACATGATTACTGAAGGCATGGCTAATAGCCACCAATGCCAACGGCGTCCAGTTACACCCCCTTTTCGGAGCGGTAACCGGACGCTGTTTAGGGCCAAATCGGCCGAGTACTGGGGATCTGCGCTGGGAATTCGCAGTGCACGATCACGTCTCTCATTGCGCAACTCTTTCATCCGGTTTGTTGGTACCCATCGAGATTACGATCAAGTCGACGCGGCCACCGTTTGAGGAAAGGGTACAAGATGGACATTCATCCGATCAGGACTGAGGCCGACTATCAGGCGGCGCTTGAAGAAATTCAGAGCCTGTTCGACGCAGCTCCCAACACGCCGCAAGGCGACAAGCTGGACGTGCTGGCCACGCTGGTAGAGGCCTACGAAGAAAGACAATACCCGATCCCAGCTCCCGACCCCATTGAGGCCGTACAGTACTTCATGGAGAGCCGCGGCCTCACCCGCAAGGATCTAGAGCCCTACATCGGCAATCGGGCGCGCGTCTCGGAAGTCTTGAACCGCAAACGGCCGCTCACGTTGCGTATGATCCAGCGGTTGCACAACATGCTGGGTATCCCGGCTGATATGCTCCTCAAGCCCTATCCGGTGGCTAGGCGCCGGGCCAATAGAGCGTTGCCGCGTCGTGCAGGGCCGCGTCCCGCCGATGCGGGCCGGGACGAGGGGTCAGCGGCCTCGGCGCGCCGTCAATGATGAACTGGTGCAGGTGTGAGTCGGTCCAGCCCATTACAATTTGCAGGACAACGTGGAGCTGGCGCAGGGTCGTATCGCCCGGCATCAGAATGCGCCGCCAGATCGGCGGACGCGTGTCGTTAAGAGTGATCTTGAGCTGATAGACCTGGGCGGGTGGTTTGGTCATAGAGAGAACGCTATCGGCGCCGCCGTTTGGATCCCATGGCGGTGTCCAACTCGGCCTGAAATGCCCGGTGACGCGGAAACCGCTCACGCAACTCGTCCACAAAGATCCGGGCGGCCTCGGCCTCGCCTCGCAGACGGAGCACCTCGCCACAGGCCGCGGTGAGCCGCGCCGCCTTGCCATAGCTCTGGCGGTGCAGATCGCCCACAATCGCCTTGACGCGCTGGAGGGTCATTTCCATGCACCAGTTGAGAAAGTCGGTTTGCTGAGCGGGGCTCAAAGCCAGCCGGGGGAGGTGCTCGGCGTACAGCCGCTCCAGTCGCTTCTGCAAGGCGGGTTCGGTCCGGCCGGCCTCAGCCCAGTCGTCCACCTCCCATTCGAAGTCCGCGCCTGCGCTGACACCTTCCCCACCGCCGGTGCGGGTGGCCAATGCGTCGCGCCACAGGCTTTTCAGGTTCGGTGGCAAAGCATTCAGCGGCTTGCCCGATAGCAGGACCAGGAATAGCGGCACCATCAGGCCCTGCGGGTTGTCGCTGGCGCTCCATCCCAGCACCCTCTGCTTGGAGCCCAGTTCATGAGCCGAGAGTAGATCGCTGGCAAGGACGTGGGCATGGGACAGGACGGATTTGTCGACCCGGGCGGGGGTCTCAAGCTGATCTTCGACCCAAGGTTGAAACGCCAGGTCTGAACGCGGCGGGTGCGTCAGGTAAGCCGTGAGGTGTTGGGCCGCCCGGCGCATGACTCGCGTTCGGGCGGTTCCCTCGGGCGTGGCGTCCCAGAGGTCCAGCAGGCGCGCCAACGCCGGCCTGGCGGCGAAGGCTTCCCAGCGCCCTTTGCGCAAGGCTTCGCCGTCCGCCAGCTGTTCAGCCGCCACACACAGATGATCGGCGATAGCGGCCCGGACACCTGCACTTGCAGCAGGTGCAAGTGTCGGCAGCTTCGCCGGCAGGGTTTTGAGGGCCGCCTGGGCTTCCGTCAGAACGGTCTGGAGCTGGCCTTCGGCTTCCAGCGCCGTGAACCAATCCAGGTAGGCGCGCGGCCGCTGCTTGCCCTCGGCCTGGGCCAGCTTGGCCAAACCGGCCGTGCGGTCGCCAGCCGCACGGCTTCGCGCAGCCAGGCATCGGCGTCGGCGCCCTTCGCCTTGCGCAACGCAGCGATCCAGGCCGCCAGGAAGGGCGCCTGGTCCGGAAGCGGCGCTGATGAGATTTCGATCAGGTCGGTTAGCGTGGCGCGCCGCTCCGCCAGCCACCCGCGGGTCTGCTGCATTTGCTCGAGCAGCCGGCGAGGCCGCGTCTTCGGCGTGGCTGTCTCATACACCGCTCGCAAATAGCGCGCACGGCCCTCGCCGTGGTCAACGCCCGCCAGGTCTTCAGGCCGCACGCCCCGCCCGTACTCATCTTCGACCTGGAGCGCTTCT
>JAYTFQ010000334.1:0-7768 GCA_043734225.1 Anaerolineales bacterium
ACCTGCCCGTGGCCAATAATTAGCAACAGCAAGGATTGAGTATGAAGAGAATCTTGATTGCCGAAGACGAGCCGGACATACGCTTCCTGATCGCCTTCACGCTGCGCAACGCAGGCTACGAAGTGCTGACGGCCAACAACGGCGAAGAAGCGGTGCAGATGACCAAGAAAGAACTGCCCGACATGGTGTTGACCGACGTGCGCATGCCGAAGATGACCGGCTATGAGGCCTGCAAACAGATCAAAGCCGACCCAGCCACGCAGCATATCCCGGTGGTGTTCCTGTCGGCCAAGGGACAGGAAGCGGAAGTGCAAAGCGGCATGGCCGCCGGCGCCGACGAGTACCTGCTCAAACCGTTTGAGCTCGACGAATTAACGCGCA
Source organism: Anaerolineales bacterium (assembly GCA_043734225.1). Taxonomy (GTDB): domain Bacteria; phylum Chloroflexota; class Anaerolineae; order Anaerolineales; family UBA6663; genus JAYTFQ01. The sequence goes on from JAYTFQ010000334.1 coordinate 382, forward strand.
AGGTGGCCGAAATCCTGAACCGGGCACAGACCGGCTAGCGCTCGGCCAAGGGGCCCTACGGGGAACTGTACTTGAGCGCTCTGATTGTCGAAGATGAGGTAATGCATTACGAGGTGCTCGGCCGCGGCCGGCCACTGATCTTCGTGCACGGCTGGCTAGGCTCGTGGCGCTATTGGATACCGACCATGCAGGCGCTCAGCTCCGAATATCGCACCTACGCCCTGGACCTATGGGGCTTCGGGGACTCGGCCAAGGTGAGCGGCCGCTACGCGCTGGAGCCGCAGGCCGAGCTTTTGGCCCGCTTCATGGATCAACTGGGCATCCTCAAGGCTGCCTTTGTGGGCCATGGCCTGGGCGGCGCCGTGCTGCTGCGCTTTGCCCGGCTGCACCCCGAGCTGGCTGACCGCGTGATGGGCGTGAGCGTGCCGCTGCGCGCGGCCAGCCTGAACAGCCGGATGCTCAACAACTCCGCCGCCAGCCTGCTGGAATGGCTGCTGGGCAAAGGGCCAGCCGTCGAGCCGATCACGCGAGAGGCCGCCAAGACTGACCCGCAGGCCCTGGAGGTGACCGTGCGCGCGGTGCTGGAGTCCGAGCCGCACACGGAACTGGCGGCGCTAACAACGCCCTACTTGTTGGTTTACGGCGAGAAAGACCCGATGGTGGCCCCACCCGAGGACAACTGGCGCGCCGGGCTGAACGGCAATGTGCACAGCCTGGGGCTGGAGGAATCGCGACATTTCCCCATGTTGGACGAGGCCGCCAAATTCAACCGCCTGCTGGTCGACTTTTTGGCCCTCAAGTCTGGCGAAAGCCTGGGGGATTTGGAATTGAAAGAAGAGTGGAAACGCAGGGTGCGATGACTGGCAGTTGGTAATTACCTGTCAGTCACTGCTAAATATAGAGTGCCAATTACTGATTGCCAATGGCCACTTTTTCTTTGTGCTGGCGCACCAACTCGCGGCGCAGCACCTTGCCGACAGTGGTCTTGGGCAGCTCGCTGCGAAATTCAATCTGGGTGGGAATTTTGAATTTGGCCAGCTTGTCCTGGCAGAAGGCCTTTAGCTCGGCCTCGGTCGCCGTTTCCCCGTCCTTTAGCACAATCCAAGCCTTCACCGTTTCACCGCGATAGGCATCCGGGATGCCGGCTACACCGACCTCTTTCACTTTGGGGTTGGCGGCCAGCACTTCCTCGATCTCGCGCGGCCAGACCTGGTAGCCGCCGGCTTTGATGAGTTCCTTCTTGCGATCGACGATATAGAAATACCCGTCCGCGTCCATGCGCGCGATGTCGCCGGTGAACAGCCAGGGCCGCCCGCCAGCCGGGTCGGCCTGGAGAGTATTGCTGGTCTCGGTCGGCATATTCCAATAGCCCTTGAAAATCTGCGGGCCGCGCACGACCAACTCGCCAATCACATCCGGACCCGGGACCAGGTCGGTGAGGCCGTCTTCGAGCGAGACCAGGCGGCAGTCGACGTCAGGCAGGGGCAAGCCAATGGAGCCTTCCTTATTGACGCCGTTGAGCGGGTTGCAGTGGGTGGCGGTCGGCGCCTCCGACAGGCCGTAGCCCTCGAACAGTTTACCGCCGGTCACTTTTTCAAAAGCGACTTTTGTCTCGTGCAGCAGCGGCGCGGAGCCAGATATGCAGGCTCGAATCGAGCTCATGCGGACGCGGCCGGCCTTGACCGACGGGTGATTGTTAATGGCGTTATACAAGGTTGGCACGCCGGGGAAGAGCGTGGGGTGATACTTGTGAATATTTTCCAACAGGTCGTCCAGATCGCGCGGGTTGGGCACCATTACCAGCGAGCCGGCGCATGCAATGGCAAACGCCATCCCAGCGATCATGCCATAAACGTGAAACAGCGGGATGGCCATCAGCGTCACTTCCTGCCCCTCACGAACGCCCACGAACCAGGCAGTGATTTGCAGGGAAGTGGCCACCAGATTAGCATGCGTGGCAATCGCGCCCTTGGAGAGGCCCGTCGTGCCGCCCGAATACTGCAACAGAGCCATGTCGTCGGGGCCAATATCAACCTGTGGCCGCTCGGCCGGCGCGTGCTTGGCCAAGAGATCCCGCATCCAAAGGTCGCCTGGAGCCAATTCGACGGCGTGGCCGTCTTTCTTTTCCCGGATGAGAGAAAACAGCAGGGCCAGCATGGGCGGCAATTGTTCCTTGATGTTGGTGACGACCAGGGTCTTGAGGCGGGTTTCCGACTGCACGTCCTTAATGCGCTGGTAAAAGTTGCTCATGACGATCATCAGCTCAATGCCCGAATCCTTGAGCTGATGGACGATCTCACGCGGTGAATAGAGGGGATTGGTGGCGACTACGACCCCGCCGGCCTTGAGGATGCCGTAAAAGGCGATGACGAACTGGGGCGTGTTGGGTATAAAAATGCCCACCCGGTCGCCCTTGTTCACGCCAATCGCGGCCAGGCCAGCGGCCATGCGGTCCGCCAGCACATTCATTTCGCGATAGGTGATCACCCGCCCCTTGAAAATCGTGCAGGGCCGTTCGGGATATTTGGCAGCCGATTGTTCGAGGAAGGCAGCCAAAGTTTTGCTGGGGTATGGCGCCAGGCTGGGGGGCACTCCCTTGTCGTAGTGACTGAGCCAAGGCTTTGAATCCATGTGGCCTCCAGAAAGTACAATCGCTTGGGGCAGCGGGCTGCTTCAAAAAAGTATAGTCTCGCGGCGATATCTGGTCAAACGGAATGGGCCCGCGGGATGTGTTTCAGTTTCGGGGCGAGATATCGCCAGCCGGGCCGACTCACCCCCCGGCCCATAGGCGTTAACTTAAGCGCGCTTGGGCCCGACCAATATCCAAGATGCCTGCAGCGTCCAGCGCCATCGCGTCTGCATGGCGCTCCCACATTAAGCCAGACTGGTTGTCTATTGTGGGGCACACCTGCCCCAGCCGTTTTGGGGGTTGCACTCGCGATTGGCGGCAGCCCCATCGCCGCCATCGGCGTCAATTGCGGGCACCAATCCGTTAAGTTACCGCCCACAAGGTGGGTGTCAGTTTTCGGGCTCTCCCGCACTTAACGTGAATCGTGTTCGGCGGTGTCGCCCTGCCTCTCAGCTTGGCCCCTGATCAGTTGCTCTGACATTCGAGGAAACCAGAGAAATCAAGGTTGACTCCACTGCAAGAACTACGTTTCGCCGAAAATGCCAGGGCTGGTGCCCCATTTCCGTGGCAAGAAGTCGGAGAAAGAAGGGAAGCCGTTTGCGGATGATGGCACAATCGATTACTCTCGCCCCACTCATTTTGGCACCAGACCTTTTTGCAGTGGAGTCAAGGTTGTTTTAGCCGAATGGAAGACTGTGGACCGACTCCCCAAGGGGTCGGGCCACAGTCTCCCATTCGGCTCTCATTTTATGACAAACTTTCACGCTATTTGCGGGAGAGCCCCAGTGGGTACCTGGTTTGAAGTGGCACAAGTGGCACAAGTGGTATTTACGGGGAAATTGGCAAAAGAAGTGGCAGTAGAAATTGGGCTTCGCTGCGCTCGAGTGACGGACATAATGTTGGGCGCCGAACGGCGAGCTGGTAAGTTGCGGGCTGATTATGCCAAAAAAAGTCGGGGGACGGCCGACCCACCTGCCTCAACGCAGTTGCGGGTCGTGCTAAAAGTCAGCTTCCGGAAGCCTCGTTCATGGACGCTGCTGCCAGAGCGCGCGTAAACGCCCGCTCGGCATCGGCTGGGCAAGCCCCTCCGGCCAAAATGCGCGTTGCACCCGGGCCCACAAGGTGCGTTAAAGGCCAGCCGGCGCCATCTCGGCGGCCAGGATCGCTCGCAGCGCATCCTTGCGGGCCGTGCCTGCCAACAGCTCCAACTTGCGCACGCCAAGCGGGTCGATGGCCTCGCGCAACAGGCGCACCTCCTCCGGCGAAGGCGGCGGAGTCGGAGCGCAATCCGGGGCCACGTCGAACTCGCAGCCGGTCTTTTGGCGCACCTGCGCCAGGGTGGCGCCGGCGTGCAGCGAGGTCAGGCGCATCCGCCCCGCGGCGTAGTCGAATTGCCCCAGGTCAGTCACCAGATAGGCCGGCCCGGCCCCGTGAGTGCGAGCGGAAGAATGGCCCAAGCCGGTGACGAAATCCAACTTGGGCACGAAGGTGATGCGCGAGTGGCGCGGCACGTACAGGGCCACCCGATCGCCAAAGGTGGTCACATCAGGGATGCCGCCCGTGCCGGGCAAGCGCAGCCGAGGGCGCCGGTAATTCGCGCCGATGGCGGCATTGTTGAAATTGCCGTGCGTATCCACCTGCCCTGGCCGGAAAAATTCCAGCGGCTTGAAGCGCGGCAACACCTCGGTGGCCGCCCGGGCAAAGCCCACCTGCAGCATGGCGTGGTCCAGCCAGAACTCCTCGATGCGCGTCACGCTCAGCGGCGCCCAATCCTGCACCAAACCCTGACCGATGGCCGAACAGAACATGACCCCCGGCGCGTGGGTGCACTTGGCCAACAGGTAACCGGCCGTCACCAGCGGCGTGGCGATGCCCTGAGCCACCATTTCGCCGTCGCGGATCTGGCGCGAGATGCACACGCTGATCAATTCATCGATCGTATAGTCGGTCATCTAGCATGATCTCCAGCACCCATTGTAACCGTGTTTGGGGGAGGTTTCATTTCTGTTAGAGCAAACGCGCATACGCTATAATTCCATCCCGCATGCGTCGCTTTCTGACCGCCCTCATTCTTTTGCTCGCCATTTACCTCGTTATCAGCAGGTTTACGGAAGTTCAACAGATTGTTCAGACGGTGCAACTCGGCGAGTGGTGGTGGCTGGGCCTGGGCCTGCTGCTTCAATTGGGCTGGCTGACCAACATCGCCCTGCTCTACCGGGCTGTGTATCGCCTGCTGGGCATGGAAGGCACCCTGGCCCAGCTGCTGCCGTTGGCCGTCACCAGCAATTTTGTCAACACAGCCGCGCCAACCGGCGGCGTAGGCGGCATGGCAATATTCATCACCGACGCCAACCAGCGCGGCTTTTCACCGGCGCGCGTCACCATCGCGGGCGTGCTGTATCTGCTATTCGATTATTTTGGTTTTCTATGTGTGCTGGCGCTGGGCCTGGTGGTGCTGTTCGTCCACAACAACCTGACCTGGCCCGAAATCGTCGCCTCGGTTATCTTGTTGGCCAGCGCCACTTTTCTGGCTGGCCTGTTCGCCCTGGGGATCAGTTCGCCGCGCGGCCTGGAAAGCTTGCTCATTCGCGCCGCGCGCACGGTCAACTGGCTGCTGCACCCTGTTTTACGCCGGCCATACCTATCCGAGGCGCGGGCCAGCGAGTTTGCCAGCGAGGCCGCCACCGGCCTGGCGGCCTTGCGCACCGATTGGCGCGAGTACCTGCTGCCAGCGGGCCTGTCGCTGTTGGGCAAAGCGATCTTGATTGGCATTCTGTATATGTGCTGCCTGGCCTTTCAAGTGCGGGCCGAGCCGGATACTCTGGTGGCCGGTTTCTGCATTGCTTATTTGTTCACGATTGTATCGCCCACCCCATCCGGCATCGGCGTGGTCGAAGGCGCCATGACAATTGGGCTGTCATCGTTGGGCGTGCCGCTTGGCGCGGCCACCGTCATCACCCTGGCCTATCGTGGGTTGACCTTTTGGCTGCCGTTTGTGTATGGCTTTATCGGCCTCCGCGTACTCCAGCATCGCTGGGCGCGCAACAACGCCAACAGCAATCCATGAAACCCCGCCGAGGCACGGGCGCAATGGTGGTCGGCGCCGGGTTGGCGCTGCTGGTCTTTCTGAGCCTGCGCCTGGCCGCGGCCCAGGCCGCCGCGCCCGCCGCCTTCCTGCCACTGATATTCAAACCACAGGCGCAGGGTACGAACACCTTTCTGCCGGTGATTGTAAAAGCACCCACGCCCACGCCAACAGGCACGCCGTTACCCGTGACACCGCCAGCAGCCGGCGACTGGCAGATCGTCCTAAGCTATTACCGCGCCTCGGCTCGCCTGCCAGCGCTCACCGAAAACGCGGGCTGGAGCGCAGGCGCCGTGAACCACGCCCAATACATGGTGAAAAACGATGTGCTGGCCAGCAGCGAAGACATTTCCAACACCTGGTATAGCCCAGCCGGCGCAACGGAGGCCGCCAACAGCAACCTGATGCTGTCCGACAATGTGACGGTGACAGACCGGCAGGCGCTGGACTTTTGGATGAGCAAACCCTTCCACGCCTTAGGCCTGCTGGACCCGGCGCTGCTCAGCACCGGGTTTGGCAGCTATCGGGAGGACGACGGACCATTTGACCCGTATCGGATGGGGGCGGCGGCGGATGTGCGGCAGGGGATCGGCTCAATCCCAGGGGCCGTGAGTTTTCCCATCGAATGGCCCAGCCACAACAGCACGGTGACCCTGACCAGTTATGACGGCAACGAGCAGCCCGACCCGCTGACGAGCTGCCCCGGCTACAGCGCGCCCAGCGGGCTGCCCATCCTGCTGCAGGTTGGGCCAGGCGGATCAAGCTTCGTTGTCGGCGCGCACACCATCGAGCAGGGCAATATCAGCCTGCCACACTGCGCCTTCACATCGAACTCGTACATGAATGGGCTGGATCCGGCGCTGCAAACCCTGGGCCGCCAGATACTGGCCGCCAGTGACGCCGTCGTGCTCATCCCGCAGGCGCCGCTGACCGCCGGCAGCAGCTATACCGTTTCGATTGTTATCAATGGCCAGCCGTTGGTTTGGACCTTTTTCGTCGCACCATAAGGCGACTGGACGCGCAGGAGAATAATCATGTTGAGTGACCCAAATGTGCCCGCCATGTGGGAATACACCATCGTCCACACCGACCATCTGAACGGTCCGTCCGGTCCGCAACTTGCCCCGATGTGGCGGCGCAAATATGCCGACGGTTCGACGGATTGGGACCAGATCAACAAACTGGGCGAGGACGGCTGGGAAATGGTGAACGCCTTTCCGGTGGAGGGCGCGGGCACACTGCAATACCTGGCGTTTGTGTTTAAGCGGCTCAAGCGCGAACGCAGCGCGCCGGTGGAATTGCCGCCTGCCGAGGTCGAGGCCGAAGCCGACGCTGCAGCCGGCGAGCTGGCCGGCCCAGATAGGCCGGCGCCGGCGAGCGATCCGTCGGCCAGCCGAATCGACTGATCAGCAGGGTTGCGACTGCAAGCACGCCTGCCGCTGTCCCGATTGCGACGCACAGCGCTGGCCAGGGCCAGTCGGCCACGCGGCTCACCGGAGATTGGCTTCTCAAATTACAACGACCGTAAGCTCCTTTTTATACTGCCGTGGTGTTTTACCCAGTACTTGCTTGAAATCCGTAATGAAATGTTGTTGGCTGCTGTAGCCAAAGTCATAGGCAATCGTTGCCCAATTGGGCTGGTCGCTCGCGCGGATGTGTTGAGCGGCCGCCAG
>JAYTFQ010000335.1:0-3476 GCA_043734225.1 Anaerolineales bacterium
GCATCCAATTCGGCCAAAACATCCTTGATTACCTTGTTCACAGCGAAGTGTCCGCGCCAGCCGGCTGGGTAGCTGCATGTTTTCATTGCTCTGACTGGCGAGCCTGAGCAGATACGATTCTTTTGGTCTCCGCGCCCGCCGGAGCCCGACCGAGCCGAAACAATAGCGCGCAACAAAACCGGTGGCACCCTATGCCGGTCGCGTCAGCGCGGGGATGATAAAGCGATACAGCGCGAACAGGTCCAGCGCCGCCATCAGCGCAATGGGCACCAGCGGCAGCGCCCACACCGCCAACTGTCGGCGCGCCGCGTGGCTCGCCGGCCACCAGGCCGTCAGCCACAGCGCCCATTGGCGCAGCGCCAGCGCGGCGGCCAGCGCCAGCACGGGCAGCGCCGGATAAAGATAGCGCCCCTGGAATTGCACAAAAGTCAGGTTGTAGTACAGGTAAACCAGCACCGCCAGCGCGACTGAGAGCGCCAGCAGCGCCAGCCAATCGCGCTGCTCGGGCTGCAGCCTGCGTCCGGCCCGCCGAAACAGCACCACCGAGCCCGCCAGCCCCGCCAACAGCCCGGCGCTGTAAACCAGCAGCGCCAGATACACGCGCTGATCCATCACCACGCCCATCCAGCCAAACTGGCCCCAGAAGCTCTGGAACGTGGTCTGGAAGAAATTGTGCAGGTAAAGCGGCGCGCCCCATTGGGCCAGCAAATCCGCCGTGCGCGGCTGGCCGACGACGATCGAGTCGTGTTTCGTCGTCGCCAGAAAATCCAGCCCGCCATACACCACCAGGTTGCGCACCCACCACAGCGAACCCAGCACGATCGCCGGCACATACACCTGCGCGCCGGCCGTGACCAGGCGCGGCGCCGTCCAGCCGTGGCGGCGCGTCACCAGCAGCAGCGCCATCGCGATCAACCCGGCCATGGGATAGGCCGTCAGCTTGGTGAGAAACCCCAGCCCCAGCGCCAGGCCCAGCAGCGGCCACTCGCGCCCGCCGCCATCGGCCGCCAGCACAGCTCGCGCCAGCAGCCACAGCCCCAGCACGATCATCACCTCGGTCAGGGCATCGTTGTTGGCCGCGGCGGTCATAGCCAGGTGCTGCGGCAGAAAGGCCACAAAGCCCGCCGCGGCCAGCGCCACACCCGGCGCGCCGGGCACCGTCGCCCGCGCCAGCCGCCAGGTGAGCACAATCACAAAGCTGCCCAGCAGCAGCGTGAACAGCCGCACCGCGGCCAGGCTGCCGCCGGTGGCGGCAAAGATCGGCGCCGCCAGCAGATAGTACAGCGGCGGCTGCCAGCCTTCATAGCGGATGCCGCTGACCGTCAGATTGGGCGGGAACAGCTCGGACTTGAGCTGATTGAGGTAGGCTTCGTCGTAGTCGCCGGCCTGCAGCACCGGCAGCGCGTGCTGCTCGACGATGGCGCGAATATAGTTATAGTGCGCTGGTTCGTCGGGCACTTGCCAGGCCGGCGTGCGCACCGCGTACTGCGCGCCCAGCGCCATATAGGCCAGCAGGATAACGTACAGCGATTGCCGCGACACACGCTGCGACCAGCGGCTGGCCGTAAGGGGGGACATCAGGCCGGATTATAGCCCAGCCGCGCTTCAGACCAGGCTCGGCTCCGGCCGTGTGGCCACGATCTCAAACGAAGGCGGCTGCTCCAGGTGCTTTTTGACCGTGCACTGCTCGGCCGCCCGGATCACCGCGTTTCGATATTTCTCGGGGAAGTCGTGGGGCAGTTGGATCTCGATCATGATCTTCGTCACGTGGCCTGAAGCCGGGTCGACCTCCAGCCGCTGCGCCAGATGAATGTCCGCGGCTTGGATTCCCCGCGTCTGGCAGAAGCGCAACACGTAAAAGCCGGCGCAGGTGGCCGTGGCCGTCAAGAACAAGTCAAACGGCGACGGCGCCGCCCCCTCACCGCCATCCGGCCGGCTTTGATCGGTATGCACCGTGAAAGGTCCAAAGTGCGCGTCCACGCGGACGCCGCCTGGGAAATCGACATCGATTTGCATGGTTTGTCTCGTTGTTGCGAACAATCGAATAAGCTTAGCTTTGACCATTGTAACGATCGGCCAGAGTAGAGGGAGTGTCCAACGTCCCATGCTCGGCGGGTCAGAAGTCACATCCAACTAGGACCGACTTACGATGATATAGCCTTGAACCAGCCGAGCACCCGTTTTACAGCATTGCTGCCCGCCGTGCCTGGTGTTCCCTGCTCACGCCTCACCAGCTTTATGTAACCCGCCATAGGTGTTGGGCCTTAAAGCCACATGTGTTGGGGCTTAAAGCCACATGATTTTTCACCATTTGCCTATATTTGAAGGTTAAAGCCACACCCGCCACACCCGCCACATGAAAAATGGCAGGGGGTTGCCCAGCACCAGAGACCACATAAAAATAGGGGGAGGGATCTTTGACGCCTTCTTCAAGCCGGTGTAGGCTTGCCGCATGCCAAATCCTGTGCCTTTTGACTCCGTCGCCCGCCTGCCGGCCCCGGGCGACAACGCCGCCATGGCGCTGCGCACGCTGGAAGCCGGCACGCGCATCGCCCGCGCCGGCGGCGAAATTGTGTTGGATCAAACCATCCTCCTGGGCCACCGCTTTGCGGTGCGCCCGCTCCAAACCGATGACCTGCTGCTCTCGTGGGGCCTGCCGTTCGGCCGCGCGCTGCGGCTCATCGCCGCCGGCGCCTACGTCTGCAACGCCGCCATGCTTGAGGCCTTGAGCACGCGCCCCCTGCCCTTCACGCTGCCGGCTAAGCCCAACTTCAACGATCTGCGCGACCCATATGTGCTCGATGCGGCCGCGTTCCAACCCGGCCAGCAAGTGCCCCTGGCCGCGCCGCCGCGCACCTTCGCCGGTTATGATCGCGGCTCGACCCGCGGCGTCGGCACGCGCAACTGCATCGTGATCCTCGGGACCAACTCGCGCGTGGGCGGCTTTGTGCGCCTGCTGGAAACTCGGCTGAAGGGCGCGGCCGCCGGCGTGACCAACCTGGATGGCATCGTGGCCGCCGCCCACACCGAAGGCGCCAGCCCGGAGCCGCTCAACAACTTCGACCTGCTTCTGCGCACCCTGGCCGGCTTCATGGTGCATCCCAATGTGGGCGCGGTGCTGGCAGTCGATGACGGCGCCGGGCCCGTTTCCAATGACACCCTGCGTGAGTACCTGCTGGCCCACGGCTACCCGCTCGACGACGTGCTGCACCGTTTCTGGAGTGTGACCGGCGATCTGGAAGCCGATCTGGCGCAGGCAGAGACCCTTGTGCGCGCCTGGCTGGCGCCGGTCAGCGCCATGCCGCGCGGTCAGCAGCCAATGGTCGGGCTCAACCTGGCGCTGCAATGCGGCGGCTCCGACGCCTTCTCCGGCATCTCCGCCAATCCGCTGGCCGCCGCCGTGGCGCGGCGGGTGGTGGCCCATGGCGGGCTGGCGGGCCTGGCTGAGACCACCGAGCTCATCGGTGCCGAGGCCT
>JAYTFQ010000336.1:0-5516 GCA_043734225.1 Anaerolineales bacterium
CGAGCCGCACCAACACGGCAATGAGCAGCAACAAAGGCGCCAGCAAAATCAGCGCGACCAGAGCAACGCCGCTATTGAAAAGGAGGCCCAGCCGGCCCGGCTCGCCCTCGAACCATCGCCTGGCATGGCTGGCGGCAGCCCAAAACGGATACTCTTGCGACGATCGCTGTTTCATGGCCAGGGAGCGTCACACACGGTTGTGTTCCACGATATCGGCAACCGCGTGGACGACGTCCAAAACGTCTTGTTCGGACATACGGGAGTAGATGGGCAACGAGACAAGCCGGTAGTATTCGCGATTTGCGATTGGGAAATCCTCGGGCCGGTAGCCGTAGGTGTCGCGATAATAGGGGTGAAGATGGAGGGGGATGAAGTGGACGCTGGCGCCAATGTTGCGCGCCCGCAACGCCTCCATGAACTCGGCCCGGTTGAGCCGCAAATGGTCGAGGTTGAGCCGCAATATGTATAGTTGCCAGGCGTGCTGGCCGGCGGTCGGGGCGTGCGCGGGGATTTGCAGCTCAGGCATTTGGCTGAATGCGGCGCTGTAGACCTGGGCAATTGCCTGTCGCCGCTCCCACATGCGGTTTACCTTGCGCAATTGCGCCAGCCCCATGGCAGCGGCAATATCGGTCAGGTTGTATTTGAACCCGGGGGCGATAATCTCGTAATGCCAGGCTCGCGCAGCCTTGGACCGTTTCCAGGCGTCATTGCTGATGCCATGCAGACTCATCACGCGGCACCGCTCGGCCCATTCGTCAGATTCGGTAACAATCATGCCGCCTTCGCCGGTGGTCAGGGTTTTCGTGGCGTAAAAGGAGAAGCACGTGAAGCCGTTTTGGGAGGGTTTAGCGGCGCGTGAGCGCCCTGCCGCAAGGCTCGCGCCGCCAGGAGTGTCTTGCGCGCGTCTGGCGCCCGCAGGTGTGACAGGCAGAGTAGCCACCCCGGCCCCCAGACGCGCCGCTCCGAGCAGACGGCCCTGATAGCGGGTCGGCAGGGCATGGGCAGCGTCTTCGACTATGACGGCGGCATGCTCCCGGGCCACACTCTCAATGCTGTCCATATCACATGCCAGACCGGCCAGATGAACTGGCATGACGGCCTTGACCTGGAAAGTTGAAGGTGAGAATTGCGAGGTGAGCGCGCTGAATTGCGGCGGCAGGCGGCGCTGGGCGGCGAGCCCGCCCCGCGACAGATCGGCACAAGTCTCGGCCAGCCGAGCGGGATCCAGGTTAAGCGTGACCGGGTCCACATCGACGAACAGCGGCGTGGCCCCAAAGTAGCGCACCACCTCGGCCGTGGCAGCAAAGGTGAGTGGCGAGGTCAGCACCAGGTTTCCGGCGCGCAGCCCCAGCGCCTCCAGGGCCAGGTGCATGGCGGCGGTGCACGAGTTCACTGCCACCGCGTGACGCGCGCCTAAGAAGGCGGCAAACTCAGCCTCGAACTGTTCCACCTTGGGTCCGCTAGAAATCCAGCCGGAGCGGATGGTGGCCGCTACCTCCTCAACTTCGGCTTCATCGATGTCGGGTAAGGCAAACGGGAGGAAGGTGGGGCGGGTAAAGTCGCTTTGGATAGGAGGCATCGAAGGTCACAAGTCCGTGGCCATATGAGAGCTGGCGAGCAAAATGCGTATTGGATAGTGACCGCAGCGGAACCGTCAATCCGGCGTCAGAATTAGGCGGTCACTGCGCGCCAGTCGCGGGCGCCGTGTCGCCCCAGCGATTCCAAAACTTGACCAGGCCAACCAGGAACCCCAGGCCATAGCTCAAGTGCAGCGTGGCGAGCGCCACTGGCACAAGCGGCAGAGTCCGCCCCCCCCCTGCCGCGCGATCCACAGCGAGGCCACGGCGGTCGCGGCCAGGTAGGCTCCAGCGACCCCGGCCAACAGGTAACGCCCCCAGGGCGAGAAGAGGCCGAGCAGCGCCGCACCGACCAGCGCGGCCACGAAGACCGGCGGCACGAATTGACGGGACTGCATCTGGCGCGTGTGCTTCTGCATCACACGCACTTTCCAATAGCCGTATTGGTAATATTGGCGCCAGAGCGCGCCCGGCGTGCTGCGAACCATATAACTGGATGTTATTTTCGGGCTCAGCAAGATACGTCCACCTTGCTCGCGGAGCCGATAGTTGAACTCATCGTCCTGATCTCGCCGCAACTCCTCGTCCCACAGCCCAATCGCATCAAAGACCGCGCGCGGCCACGCGCCCAGGTAGACGGTGTCGACCCACTCCTGCTTATTCGAAAAATGAAACCGGCCGCCGCCGACCCCGAAAGGTGAGCCCGTCACCAGAGCCACGGCCTGGCCAAATGGCGTCATACCGATGCCCCGCATGCGACCGCCGACGTTGTGCGCGCCGCTTTCCCGGAGCGCCTGCACACATTGCCTGACGTAATCCGGCGAAATTTCGCAATGACCATCAACTCGAACCACAACAGCGCCGGTGGCCTGGCGCAGGGCGGCATTCAGCCCGGTCGAAACGAACTGCCCCTGATTTTCGATCAACTTAAGATTCGCGTGAGCGCTTTGCAGTGCTTTTATCTGATCTTGCGTGCCATCCGTGGACATGCCATCGGCCACAATGATTTCGAGGCCGGCCTCGGCATAGTCCTGGGCCAAGACGGCCTGGAGAGCCCGCTGGATGGTCGCGGCCTCATTGCGGATGGGCATAATGACCGTGACGATTGGAAATCGGCTTGGTCGGACCTCAAGCGGCAACATCGATCAGCCCGCGAACCAAGCTAAACAACCCCGCCCGGCGCCGTTCGAGTGGGAAGTTGGTCAGGATGCGCGTCCGAGCCGCGGCCCGGTGTGCCGCCGTGGCCCCCAGTCCGATTCTAACGCATCGGGCAATTTCATCGGGGCTAGCTGATTCTAGATAGATGCCGGCATCGCCCGCCACTTCAGGCAAAGCCCCCGAGCGGGTCACCACCGGGATACAGCCTGCCAGCATCGCCTCGGCCACGCTTAAGCCAAAGCCCTCATGCGTCGATGCCTGGACGTACACAGCCGCTCGCCGATAGAGGTCCAGCAACGCATCTGGATGGACACGCCCCGTGAAGGTGACGTTTGCCGGCGCCCTGTCTTGCAATTCCCGGATGCTGGCATCGCGCCAGGCGCCCGCCAGGACAAACTCGACGCCCGGAAGATGGGCCGCTGCCTGCACGAAAGCCTGGTGGCCTTTGCGCTGAAGGTTCGCGTGGTCGACATTGCCGACGGTCAATACCACGGGGTCGCGGCGGGTCGGCGACAAGGCGCCATATGGGTCTGGCACTCCCAGATAAATCACGGGCACGCGGCCGGCAGGAATACCGGCGTGGCGCTGGGCCTCGGCCTGGCTGAACTGGGAAAAGGTGACCAGCTGCGTGGCCAGATCCATCGTCTGGCGACTCACCCACCGTTTGGCTCCCCCGCGTTGGTGGCCGTAGCCCATGGCCGGCAAATTTGCCAAATCATACCCCCCGACCACCAGGATTGAAGGCTTGCGCAGAATACGAGCCAGGCTGACGGGCCAAAACGTGTGCCAGGAAGCAAACCAACCAAACAACAGATCACAATCGGCCACCGCTCGCCGCAGGGCCGCTAACTCAATCCAGCGCGAACGCTGATGCCACTCCCGCACCGTCCAGTCTGTCCGGAGCAATTCCAGGTCAATGGCTACAAACGGCGCCAGGTGATTGTGAACGAACAAGATGTTGGCCGGCATCAGGCGGCTAGCGCGCGCTGAAATACGGCCTCACAGCGGCGGGCGAACACCTCAACCGCCAGCTCGTTTTCAGCCTGGCGGCGCGCATGGCGGCCCAGCGCGGCCCGCATTTGCGGGTCGGCCAAGATCTGGCGCAAACCGGCGGCGAGCGAAGCCACATGGCCCGGCGCGACCAGGATCGCGGTGTTGGCGGCTCCCATCACCTCCGCGATCCCCGGCACATTCGAGGCCACAATCGCCTTACCGGAGGCCATCGCCGAAACCAACGCCAGCGGACTGGTATCTTTTGAAAGCGACGGGTGGAGGTATACGTCTAGCGCCGCCAGCACTGCCGGCAGATCCCAACGAAAGCCAGCGAACAACACCAGGCCGTCTAATTGCAGGTCCCGCACCAACTGGCGCAGCTCGCGTTCATAGGCGCCCGTGTCGAAGAGGGGCGTTCCAATCAGCACCAGTCGCAAGGACCCGAACTCGCGCGCCACCTGGGCGAAGGCCCGGATGGCCAGATCCTGCCCCTTCCAGGGCGTCAGACGAGCCACCTGGCCAATCAGAATTTCGTCGTCGCCAATGCCCCATTCCTGGCGAACAGTTCCACCGTCAACATCGGGCGAGAATTGATGGGTGTCGACGCCATTGTGAATCAACGTGATTTGACCATTGGGATAGTAGGGCCGCAGTTGATCCGCGATGCCAGTGCCATCCGCGATGAGCGCGCGCGCCCACCAGCGGGCTGCCGTGCCCAAGATTGCCGGATAGAGTTTGCCGGCACGCTCAGACACCAAGTCTTGCACGTGACAGACGCAGGGCACCCCGGCCCAGGTCGCCGCCAGGCCCCCAGCAAAATGGGCATAGAGGCCCTTGGTACAAATGAGGTCGGCGCCCATGTTTCTTAGCTGGCGGGCCAAACGGCGCGCGGTCGGGAAGAGACCCAGGCCGTTGAATAGCCAGGCCGCGGGATTGGGCAGGTAAACCTGGCCAAAACGCACGCTGGTTGACAACTGCCGGGGCTGGGCCACGATTGCCACCGGAATGTCAAGCGCCCGGCAACGCTGCGGCAAATCGCCCTCAACCGGACAAATGACGGCCACGCGAAACTGGCCCGGATCGCAATGTTCGGCCAGATAGAGCGTGCTGAACTCAACGCCGCCCATGGCCGAGGCCGATTCGACCAAGGCCACTAGCGGCGCTGGCTGGCGCGCCATTCTCTTTCCCACAGTTTGGAATGGGTGAAAAAACTAAAGGCCATGGCATGAAAGGCCACGAATAGCCCGCGCAGGCCCTCCGTGAAGCCGCGCTGCCAAAAATATCGATACAGAAAAATTGCCACCGGGCGCAGCGTAACATCGATCCAATGAAAATGCGCGCCGCGCCTGGCCAGCTCTTCGGCCTGATAGCGCGAGTAGCGGTCTAGCAATCCCACTTGTTTCGACAAGGTCGGCGTACTGTTGTGAACCAGGAAATTCTGCAAGGTGCCCACCTGGCCAGGCACCACCACGTCGGCGTGCACAGCTAAGTCTTCATAGCGTCCAGCGGTTTTGCGAAACAGGCGTGTCTGGTAGTCGGGCCACAAGGCCATGCTCTTGAGCCACTGTCCCAGGAATATGGTCTGGCGCGCCAAACAATAGGCTTCGACATCCGCCGGGATGCCGCTGGCCAGCAAGCGAAGTATTTCCGTTTGCAAAGCCAGCGGCAGACGCTCGTCCGTGTCAACCACCAGCACCCAGTCGTAGAGGCACTGTGGAATAGCCCAATTTTTTTGATTGGCCGAATTGACGTAGGCGTGCTCGATGACCCGCGCCCCATGTTGGCGCG
>JAYTFQ010000337.1:0-26556 GCA_043734225.1 Anaerolineales bacterium
AATCCGGCCTAAATAGGGAAGCTGCGTGCGAATCACGGCACAAACGGTTACATTTGCTCCACTCATTTCGCTGCCAGACCTTTTTGCAGTGGAGTCATCAATATAATTCAATTGTTCTAAATTATGCAGGGCCGGATAAAGTGTTCCCTCCTTGAAATCGAGGACACCCGAAGATTTCAACTTAATGAGCTGGGCGATCTGATGCCGTGGCGTGGTTTATCTGGCAAGACATGCAGAATGCGCAGCGGCAAGCTACCTCAGGCTGGCTATTGACAGTCGCTTTTTCTCGTTTATAGTCTCTGGTATAGACCGCTATACTTGCATACTGGTACATGGTCAGATTGTCATAAATTGCTGAGCCAATCGGCCTATGCCCATCGATAAAAATCACCCCATTCCACTTTATTTCCAGTTGTCCGAACAAATCCGTGAGCAGATCGACTCCGGCCAATTGCTTCCCGGTGAACAGCTGCCATCGGAGCGCGAACTGGGCCAGCAATTAGGTATCAGCCGTATGACGGTTCGCCAGGCGATTTTGTATCTCGTCCGGCAGGGTCGGCTCGAGGCCAGGCACGGCATCGGAACTTTTGTCGCCCAGCCTAAGCTCGCCCACGACACCTGGCATTTGCTCGGCTTTACCGAGGAAATGCTGCAGCTCGGCCAGGCCGCTAAGTCGCGGGTGATTGAACAGGCCCGCACGCAGCCGCCGCCGTCCGTAGCCGGCCCGCTGGAGCTGCGGCCGACCGAGACTGTCACGAAAATCGTACGCCTGCGCTACTCACAAGACACGCCGCTGCTTCTGGAAACCGTATATGTGCCGACGGCGCTGGCGTTCGGGCTGGAAGAGGAAGACCTGTCGCAAGCTTCGCTTTACCAGCGCTTGGAGGCCAAGTACGGTTTGCAGTTGGATCATGCCCGCCAGTCATTGGAAACGATCACCGCTAACGAGCACGAAGCCGAGCTGTTCGAAATCGCGTTTGGCACGACCCTGCTGCTGTTGGAAGGCGTCACGTACACCCAAAGCGGCCAGCCGGCCGAGTTCTTTAAGACCATCTACCGGGGCGACAAGTTCAGGTTCGAATTCGAAAGCCAGCGTGCCACCGGGCCGACGGCGCAGGCCAGCCTGCCGCGACTCAGCGTGGTCATGCGCTAGAAATAATCACCAAACAGGAGATTGGGAAACATGAGTCAGCCCGTGCGGATTGGAATCATTGGATGTGGCAGTGTGTCCAGCAAGTATCTGCGTCTGGCGCAGCAGTTGCATTGGCGCGGCCTGGCCGACGTGGTGGTGGCTTGCGATCTTATTGCGGCCAAACACGGCGATGTGAGCAAGCATTACGGCGAGGTGCCGTTTACCACCCGCTATCAGGACGTGCTGAGCCGCGCCGATATAGACCTCGTGCTGGTGTTGACCAACATGCAGTCGCACTACGAGATTACCCGCGCGGCGCTGCAGGCCGGCAAACACGTGCTGGTGGAAAAGCCCATGGCCCCGAACTTGAAGGAGGCTGCCGAACTGGTAGCGCTGTCAAAAACCAGTCCTGGCATCCTGCACCCGGCCCCGCACATTATTCTCAGCCAGACCTATCAAACCATGTGGAAGCGGCTGCATCGCGGCGACATTGGCCGAGTGCTCACCGCCCGGGCGCTGTATGGCTGGGCTGGGCCGTGGTGGGGCCAGTGGTTCTATCAACAAGGCGGTGGCGCGCTCTTCGACCTGGGCGTGTACAACATTGCCAGCCTGACCGGCCTGCTCGGCCCGGTCAAACGGGTCACCGCCATGACCGGCGTGGTGCTGCCCGACCGGATCGTGGAAGGCGCAACCATGAAGATCGAGGCCGAAGACAACGCCCACGTACTGATGGACTTCGGCAACTCGGTCTTTGCGGTGGTCAGCACCGGTTTTAGCATGCAGCAATATCGCGCCCCGGCCATTGAGCTGTATGGCACCACCGGCACAATGCAGATGATGGGCGACGACTGGGATCCGGAAGGCTACGAGTTGTGGCAGAACGACGTCGGCGCCTGGCAGGTGTTTGGGGAAACGGACCCGGCCTGGCCGTGGGTAGACGGCCTGCGGCACCTGGTGGAATGTATCCACGCCGGCATCAAGCCCATTATCACGCCCGAGCACGCCTATCACGTCATTGAAATCATTCTAAAGGCGCAAGAGGCCGGGAAAGATGGCCAGGCCAGGACGATTGATAGCACGTTTCCGCCGCTGAATTTCTTCGATCCTGCCGAGAGCGCGGCCGTCTCCGCGGCGGCGCACCTGGTCCACGACCCGACGAGCTAAGCATGGGCTACTCCTCGTCGCCGCGCCCGACGTTTGACGGTCCAGCCCATATTCCGTATGAGACCGCCACGCGCCATCTATGGGGTGACGAGGCCGCTGGTGAGGTGGCCGACTGGATTTATGTTTCCAGCGCCCACATTCATCAACTGCTCTTTGGCGTCTCCAGCGGTCGGGCTTTTCGCCACTCGGATGCTTACCGCACCATCTTTGGCGCCGATGAAGTGCTGTATGTGCTCAGCGGCGAGATGACATTGGCCAACCCGGAAACCGGCGAGGTGCACCGTGTGCTGGCGGGCGAGGCCGCCTTTTTTCGCCGCGATACCTGGCACCATGCTTTCAGCCAGGGCAGTGAGCCGCTGCGCGTGCTCGAGTTCCTGGCCCCGCCGCCCTCGCAGGGCACCACTGGCGCCTACGCTCAATCGCGACCAAACCTGGTCGAGAGCCGCTACACGCAAGACCAATGGCTGGAGCGCTGGCCAATGGCGCGCGCGGAGGCCCGCGCCGGGCACACCATCCAGGTCCTGCGCGAGGCGGATGTCATGTGGCGCATGGAGGGCCGCGACCAGCTCATCCCAGTCGGGCTGTGGGCGTCCACCGAGCATCTGACCGTCGGAACCATCCGCCTGCTGCCGGGGCAGCACACCGATGTGCAAGCCCACGGGGGTGATGAAGGCCTCTATCTGTTGGCCGGCAGCCTCAACGTGCGCGTGCCCGACAACAACGGTCAACGCTGGTTTGAGCTGAAACCTCGCGATGGATTTTATCTGCCGAAGGGCACGCCGCACCAGTATTACAACGTGTCGGGTGAGCCCGTCCATTTTATTTTTGCCGTCGCGCCCAGGTATTTGCCGGAACCATGACGGCCGACAGGCTGCGCTGCGCCATCGGTCTGGATGTCGGCGGCACCAAGACCGCCGGTGGGCTGGTGGATATCGACTCCGGCCGGCTGCTCGCGCGGCGCTCATTTCCGACCGAGCCCCGGCGCGGGGGGGCGGCGGTGTTGCAGGATGCGCTGCGCCTGGCCGAACAGTTGCTGGCGCAGGCGCGAGCGCAGGCCTGGCCGGTGGCCAGTCTGGGCGTCAGCGTGTGCGAGTTGGTGGACCCGGATGGGAATGTCACCAGCGGCCATGCCGTTGAGTGGGCAAATCTGCCGGTGCGGGATGAATTCGCCCGTCTGGCGCCCGCGACCATCGAGTCCGATGTGCGCGCGCACGCGTTGGCGGAGGCCACCTGGGGGGCCGGGCAACGCTGCCGACAGTTTGTGTTCGTCACGGTGGGCACCGGCATCAGCAGTTGCCTGGTGCTGGATGGCCGGCCGTATGCCGGCGCGCGCGGCAATGCGCTGGTGTTGGCCAGCAGCCCGCTGGCGCTGCCCTGCCCCGTGTGCGGCAACACCCATTGGCCGGCGCTGGAAGATTTCGCGGCCGGGCCAGCTTTGGTGGCCCGTTACAACGCCCTGGGTGGCCGTCAGGTCGCCAGCGCGGTGGAGTTGATGGCGGCTGCCGCGGACGGTGACAAGGCTGCCCGAGATGTTGTCCACAGCGGCGGGCAGGCGCTGGGCGCCAGCCTGGGCTGGTTGGTGAACGTGTTGGACCCGGACGTGATCCTGGTGGGCGGCGGGCTGGGAACGGCCGGGGGGCTGTACTGGGACAGCCTGGTGGATTCGACGCGGGCGCATGTGTGGTCCGAGGCAAGCCGCCAATTGCCTATCCTGCCCGCCAGCCTGGGTCCAGATGCGGCCGTGCTAGGCGCGGCGCTGGCCGGCGCTGTGCGGCAGCCAGTGGCGGCAACCCTATGAACGGCTCAACTTTGGAGACGGCCTGTGGCTAGCGCAACCCTGAGCTTGACGCCCGAGCAGATGGATTTCTTCCAGAAGAATGGTTACCTCAGCCTGCCGGCCATCACCATGCCGGAAGAGGTAGCGGGGCTGCGGGATGTATATGACCGGCTGTTTGCCACGCAGGCTGGCCGCGCCCAGGGCGACCATCTGGACCTGAGCGGCACCGATGAAGATGGCGCGCCGGTGCTGCTTCCCCAAATTCTGAACCCCTCCAAATACGCGCCCGAATTGGCCCACACGCTGTTTCGGGCCAACGCCGAGGCCATCGCCACACAATTATTGGGACCCGCGGCCGAGTATCGCGGTGACCATGCCATCCGCAAAGCGCCGCATACTGACGCGCCCACGCCCTGGCACCAAGACGAGGCCTATTGGGATCCCAACCTGGACTATTCCGAGCTGAGCATTTGGATACCGCTGCAGGCGGCCACGCTGGAAAATGGCTGTATGCAGTTTGTGCCGGGCACTCACCGGCAGGAGGTGCTGCCGCATCATCCCATTGGCAACGACCCACGCGTCATTGGACTGGAAGTGGACGAACCCGAAGCGCACGCGGCCGGCGGCGTTGCCTGCCCGATCCCAGCGGGCGGCGCCACGGTGCATCACAGCCGCGCGCTGCACTACACCGGACCCAACCGCTCGGATGGCCCACGCCGGGCGTATATCCTGACCTTTGGCACCCCGCGGCGACCGCGAGAGACGCCGCGCCGTTTCTACTGGCAGGAACAGCAAAAGACCAGGTGGCAGGAACGCCACACGACCGCGAAGGGTATGGGCGGCGCTTGAGCGCTGCTCTGGCCAGCGAGCGGCCGAGCTTCACACTCTATCCGACGATCGGCTTATCCAGGAGGAGACTATGACCAGCAATCGAAGTTTGACACCCGGATCGCGCATGGGACGCCGAGAATTCCTCAAGATGGCCGGCTTGGGCACCGGCGCGGCCTTGCTGGCCGCCTGCGGCCCAGCGGCCACCGCCGCCCCGGCGGCCACCTCCGCCCCGGCGGCCACCGCGGCCGCGGGCGCCACGGCAGTCCCTGCCACAGCCGCCGCCGCCGGACCCACCGCGACGGTGGCCCCCACTGCCGGGCCTACTTTGGCGCCCGGGCAGGTGGCCGTTACCTTCTGGACCCCTGGCGGCTCGGACCAATTCTGCAAGGGTTTCGATACGATCGGGGCGAACTTCACGAAAGTTGAGCCGGGTATACTTATCGAAAAGACCTGCAGCGCCGGCGGCGTCGCCGATTACGACACCGTGCTGCAAGCGGCCATTGCCGCCGGTAATCCGCCGGATGCGACCATCCTCTGGACCCCGCCGGTGACCTACGCGGCGGTCAACGCCGTGGAGCCGCTGGATGGCTTTCTGGCCGGGTCGAAATATTCGCAGTTGGCGAACTGGCCGCCGGCGGTGCTGGCCTCCTGCCAGTGGCAGGGCAAGACCTATGGGCTGCCGGTCACGGCGGGCAGCTATGGGATTTTTTACAACCAGGACGCGTTCGCGGCCAAAGGTATCCCGGCCGACCGCGCCAGCTTCCCCAAGACCTGGGACGAGCTGAAGAAGTTGTCGGCCGAATTCGTCAAATGGGATGGCGACAACCTGGTGAGCGCCGGCATGATCCCCTGGACGGACAATGTGATTCTGAACATCTGGTCGGCGCTGAACGGCTCGCAGCTGTTCGACAGCGCCAGCGGAAAGTACACGATCGATTCGGATCAGAATATCGCCATGATGCAGTACGCCCTTGATTGGCTTAACGAGCAGTACAAAGGCGATTGGACCAAGCTGCAGGCTTCGGCCGCTTGGAGCGGTTACGCGGACAAAAACGGCCGGTCGCCGGCCTTCCAGGATGGCAACCTGGCGATGATGGTCGAGGGCTACTGGTTCACCGGCGATATTTACGGCTCGGAATTCAAGGGCTGGAGCAAATGGGAAGTAGCGCCTTTCCCGGTTGGCCCTAGCGGCACCAAGACCGTCTCCGGCTTCTGGCCCAACTGGTTGGCCGTCCCCAAGGGCTCCAAGCACATCGCCGAGGCCTTCAAGTATCTGGATTACATGTCGGCCGAGGGGGTCAAGGTCTGGTTCGCCAATGTCCCCGACCTGCCGACCAATAAGTTGGTGCCCACGGATCTGATCCCGCAGTTGGTGTTGGACAAACGCGGGAAGGAGTTCGGCGTTGACGTGAATACCTTCTTCCACCATCAACTGGACATCGCCACGCCGATGTGGAACTCGCCGGTCGTGTCGTTCGCCAATGACCAGATCGGAAAAGCCACTTCCGCGATTATGAGCAAGACGGCCAGCCCCAAGGACGCCCTTGGCGCGGCCCAAAAGGCCAGCCAGGCGGAGCTGGAGCGGGTGTTGAAGACCAAATAGAACACCCTTTTATGCGCGCCTGCCGTAGGGGCGTTCCGATCGGGCGCATGCCAAATCGTGAACGCCCCTGCGGCAAGCGTTCTACGTGGGCAACTATGCTGCGGAGGGCTCAGATATGTCCTTGATTCCGAACCCATGGCGAAACTATAGCCCCATGCGACGGCGCGAGGCGCGCGCCGGGCTGCTGTTCGTGCTGCCCTGGCTGCTGGGCCTGCTGATTTTTACGGCTTACCCGGTGCTGGCCAGCATTTACTTTTCTTTTACCGATTACGCGGTGACCCAGGCGCCCAATTGGGTGGGGCTGGACAACTACCAGACCATGCTCTTCAGCGACCCCTCGATCTGGACAGCGGTTCAAAACAGCCTGTACTACGCGCTCCTGTCGGTGCCACTGGGGTTGGTGCTATCGCTGGCCCTGGCCGTCCTGCTCAACACCCGTTCCGTGGGCATTGGCGTGTATCGCACGCTGTTCTATCTGCCCTCGCTGGTGCCGCCCGTCGCCAGCACCATCATTTTCCTGGTCCTGTTTCAGCCGCGCGGCGGCCTGGTGAATGAATTGCTGGGGACGGTAGGCCTGCCGCATCTGGCCTGGTTTCAGGACCCGCATTGGGCCAAGCCCGGGCTGGTGCTGTTGAGCCTGTGGGGCGTCGGCTCGGCCACAGTAATCTTCCTGGCCGGCCTGCAGGAGGTGCCGGCCTCGCTGTTGGATGCCGCCGCCATCGACGGCGCCGGCGCCTGGCAGAAGTTCTGGAATGTTAGCCTGCCGCTGCTCTCGCCCGTGATCCTGTTCAACCTGGTGATGGGCATTATTTATTCGTTCCAGGTGTTTACGCAAGCGCTGGT
Organism: Anaerolineales bacterium; assembly: GCA_043734225.1. Classification (GTDB taxonomy): domain Bacteria; phylum Chloroflexota; class Anaerolineae; order Anaerolineales; family UBA6663; genus JAYTFQ01. Next base: position 7,351 of record JAYTFQ010000337.1, read on the forward strand.
TGTCGGCGGCACCACCGGCGACCCGGTCGAATCGACGTTGATGTTCATGGTGCTCATCTACCGCAACGCCTTCCGTTACTTTAAGATGGGCTACGCCTCAGCCCAGGCGGTGGCGTTGTTTGCGGTGGTGTTGGTGGTCACCCTGGTCATTTTCCGCACCTCGCGGTTGTGGGTGTTTAGCGAGACCGATGACCTGGCCGCTTGAGCCGCAAAAGGAGCGACCGATGCAAACAATAATCGAACCATTGGCGAGCTCACCTGCGGTCCGCTTAACAGAATCTGTCCAGCAACGCCGCAGCGGAAGGCGGCCGGCGCGCTACTGGCTGGGGGTGGCCACCCGTCATGGCCTGCTGATCATGGTGTCCATCTTCTTTGTCACACCGTTCTATTGGATGGTGATCACATCGCTCAAGACCGCAACGACGGTGTTCACCACACCCGTCCAGTGGTGGCCCAGCAGCCTGCATTGGGAAAACTACATCACGGCGGCCAACTATCCGAGCTTTCCCTTCTTGCGCTTTATGTGGAACAGCTTCTACTACTCCGGCATGGTCACCCTGGGCACGGTCCTGTCGTGCGCCGCTGTCGGCTACGGGTTCGCGCGCCTGCGCTTTCCGGGGCGGGATGCTCTGTTTGTCATCACGATCGCCACGCTGATGATCCCCACGATCGTCACCTTCATCCCCACCTTCGTGATCTTTAAGAACCTCGGCTGGATTGGGGGCTATGCGCCCCTGATTGTGCCCAGCTTCTTTGGCAGCGGGTTTTTCATCTTTATGATGCGCCAGTTTTTTATGGGACTGCCCAAGGAGTTGGACGACGCCGCGCGTGTGGATGGCGCCAGTGAGTTCCGCATTTTCTGGCAGATCATGCTGCCGTTGGTGCGGCCGGCGCTGCTGGTGATGGCGGTGTTCACCTTCCTGTGGACCTGGCACGAATTCTTTGGCCCATTGGTTTATTTGCAGGATTCGGCAAAGTACCCGCTGTCGCTGGGGCTATTCACCTTTCGCGCCCGGCGCACCACCGACTGGCACTTGATGATGGCCGGCGCCACCATGGCCACGGCGCCGCTGGTGATTATCTTCTTCGTGGCCCAGCGCTACTTCCTGGAAGGGATCAAGCTGACGGGCATCAAGGGTTAGCCTGGCCCATTCCACCGTTTTTTAGGCGCCACGGCGAAGATATTCGGGCAGACCGCCGGCCGCGCCCTCGCCGTCGCGTCATCCAACGCAGCACACCAGGGCCAGCGCTCTAGAAAGTGAGACGCCCAATTGTCTACCCCTGATATTGCCGCCTATGACGGCCAGCGGCCGGCGCCCGTTCGGATTGGCGTTGTCGGCTGCGGCAGCGTCGCCCAAGCATACATGGGGCAAGCCGAGCTGATGCAGGCCCGCGGCCAGGTGCAGCTGGTGGCGGCCTGCGATGTGGTGCCCGAGCGCGCCCAGGCGCTTCAGAAGAAATTTGGCGTGCGGCGCGTGGTCGATCGTTATCAGGACATTGTTGACGCGGCCGATATTGACCTGATCCTGGTGCTGACTTCGATGCCCGAACATGGGCCGATCACCCGCGCGGCGCTGAAAGCCGGCAAACATGTGCTGGTCGAAAAGCCGATAGCCGTGAACCTGGATGAGGCGGCCGAGCTTGTCGCGCTGGCGAGCAAGGGACCCGGCTACCTGCTGCCCGCGCCAAACGTGATCCTCAGCCCCACCTACCAGACCATCTGGAAGCGGATTCAGCGCGGCGACATCGGCCCGGTCTTTTCGGCGCGCGGCCTGTACGGCTGGTCCGGGCCGGAATGGGGCAAATGGTTTTATCTGCCGGGCGGGGGACCGCTGTTTGACCTGGGCGTGTACAACATTGTCAGCCTGACCGGCCTGTTGGGGCCGGTGCGGCGGGTGATGGCCATGACCGGGGTGGCCATCCCCGAGCGCCAGGTGGACGGCGAGCTGCTGCGAGTGGAAACGGAAGACAACGCGCAGGTGCTGCTCGACTTTGGCGGGGCCTGCTACGCCGTGGTGACCACCGGGTTCATTTTCCAGCAGTACCGCCGCCCGGCGCTGGAGCTGTATGGCGCGCGCGGGACGATCCAAATGCTGGGCGATGATTGGTCCCCCAAGGGCTACGAGATGTGGCAGAACGAGACCGCCTCCTGGCAGGTCTTTAATGAGACCGCCTCGCATTGGCCCTGGACCGACGGCCTGCGCCACCTGGTTGAGTCGATCCAGCACGGCAAGCCGCCGATCATCACGCCTGAGCATGGTTTCCACGTCTTGGAAGTCATGCTCAAGGCGCAGGAGTCGGGCCGGACTGGCCGCGCGCTGGATATCGAGAGCCGCTTCACGCCGGCCGAGTTTGTTGGCCAACTGGAACAGCGGGCCGAGCATCGCATTCACGATCGCACCCGCGCCGAATGACACCCGCTGCTCAAAAAGCGAGATACCTATGAATAAGATCAAGCTGGCCTTTCTGGGCGCTGGCGATGTGGCCCAGCGCGACTATCTGCCGGAGCTGCACCGCCTGGATGGGCGCGTGGCGCGCGTGGCCATTTGCGCGCAGACGCCGGACCGGGCGCGGGCCATGGCGCAGCAATATCACTTTGAACGCTGGTACGCCAACGGCGACTATGGCCGGATGCTGATGGAGAATGAGATCGACGCCGTGGCGAACCTGACCCCTATTCAACTCCACTATGAAACCACCTTGGGGTTGCTGAAGGCCGGCAAGCACATCTACTCTGAGAAGCCGCTGGCCGGGTCCGTGGCCGAGGCCCGCCAGTTGCAGCAGGCAGCCCAGGCGGGAGGTCTGACGCTGGTCAGCGCCCCGTGCGTCATGCTTTGGCCGCAAATCAAGCTGGCCCAGGCGCTGCTGCAGCAGGGGGAGATCGGCGAAGTCTATTCGGCGCGAGCCTATGGGCACGGCGGCGTACCGCCGTGGGGGGGCTACCCGTCTGACCCTAGCCCATTCTTCGCGCGCGGGGGCGGGCCAGCCATGGATATGGGCGTCTATCCGCTGCATGCGCTGACCGGGCTGCTCGGTTCGGTGCAGCGCGTGGCGGCCATGACCTCGCGCACGCAAGAGGGTTTCATCGTAGTGGATGGCCCGGCTGCCGGCAAACATGTGCCGATGGAAGTAGATGACAACTGGCAGATGCTGCTGGACTTCGGCCAGGGGCGAATTGCCACGCTGGCCGCCAACAACTGCGTCCAAGATACGCGGGCGCCGCAGTTGGAATTGCACGGACTGAAAGGCACTATCGCGCTGAATGTGATCGACGTCTCGGCGCCGGTGGAAGTGTATCGGGCCGGCCAGGGCTGGGAGACGATCCCCGTGCCCCAGTCCGGGCGGGCCGCCGGACCCGATCACCTGCTCGGTATCGCGCATCTGGTTGACTGCATCCAAGCCGGCCAGGCGCCTATCCTGAGCGCGCAGCACGCCATTCATGTGCTCGATATCATCGAAACGGCCGGGCGCGCCGCGGGCGAAGGGCGCACACTGCCCGTCGCCAGCCGGCTGTAAGCCGTCTTTGGGCGATGCCGGCGGATCGCCGCCAACCGCCCGTCATTCATAGCCTGGAGGCCCAAACATGACCCAACCCTTGAAGGCAGCCCTGATCGGCTGCGGCAGCGTGGCGCAGCGCGGCATTTTGCCGCACCTCAGCCAACCGGACGCCCGCGAACATATCATCCTGGAGGCGGTCGTGGATGCGGTGGCCGAACGCGCGGCGGCCACCGCCGAGCGGTTCAACGTGCCTCACCACTTTACCTCGGTCGACGAGATGCTCAACACGGCGGCGGTAGACCTGGTGCTGGTCGCCACGCCGATCCCGGCCCACTTTGAAAACGCCATGGCCGCCATCCAGGCTGGCAAGCACGTCTACATCCAAAAGACGATGACCAGCACCCTGGCGCAGGCCAACGCCGTGCTGGCGGCGCGCGATCAGGCCGGGGTCAAGCTGGCCGCTGCCCCGGGCTTCACGCTCTTCCCGACCACCGGCCACATGCGCGATGTGGTGGAGAGCGGCGTCCTGGGCCGCGTGTATATTGCCTACACATATGCGCTGGGCTTTGGGCACACGCAAGAGCCGATCCGGGGCGGCTCCAGCACACTGGAAGCCATTGACCCCAGTTGGTACTACCGCGCCGGCGGCGGCCCGCTGCCGGATGTCGGCGTCTATTCGCTGCAATTGGTTACCAGCGTCTTGGGCCCGGTCCGGCGGGTAACGGCCTTTGCCAATCGCGGCTCGACCGAGCGCACCTGGCAAGGCAAAACCATCCCGGTCACCATCAACGACAACAATCTGGTGATGTTGGAATTCGCCTCCGGCGCGTTGGGTGTGGCGCCCGGGTCCGATTGCCGCGGCAGCGCGCGCATCCCGTGGGGCGGCCTGGGGCTGTATGGCACGGCCGGCGCGCTCGAGGTCACTGACGTGGATATGGCAAGTGGCTATCCCACCCAGTTCGAAGTCCAGGGCGGGGCCTGGCCCGAAGGACAGTCGGGAGCCAACCCGCGTGAGTTTACTTACCCGCTGACCGCGTCGCCCTATTTGCGCGGCGAGCATCTGAAGATCGAAGAGCCGCACCTGTATTGCGACATCCTAGACTTGGTCGAGGCCATTCAGCAGGACCGGGCGCCGCGCGCCTCCGGTGAGCAAGCCCGGCACGTCGTGGAGATTGTCGATAAAGCTTACCTGGCCGCGGAAACCGGGCAGGCCCAAATGATGGAAACGACCTTCTAGGGCCCAGATGACCGCGATTTCATTCATGTCGGCCAATTTCTTGGCCAGAGAGTCCGGCTATCACCTGAGCGGGGGTTGGATGGCCGGCGACCGGGCCACCAATGCCCGCTTCGCGCCGCTCGAGAGCTTCGAGACCCGGTTCGCGGAGCTGCTGGGCAGTGTGCGCGGGATGGGGTTTGAAGCGCTGGACCTATGGACGGCGCACCTCAACCCGGCCTGGGCTGCGCCTGAGCACATCGCCATTGCCCGGCGCCTTCTGTCTGAGCATCAAATCCAGGTCATCAGCCTGGCCGGTGGTTTTGGGCAAACCCAGGCGGAGTTCCTGGCCGCTTGCCGTCTGGCGGCGGCGCTGGGGGTGCCCCTGTTGGGCGGCGGCACGCCGCTGTTGTTCAGCGACCAGGCCTTTGTCATCAGCGTGCTGCGTGATCACAAATTACAACTCGGCTATGAAAACCATCCTGAGCGCACCGCTCAGGCGCTTTTGGCCAAACTCGGTGACCAGGGGGTTGACTGCCTGGGGGTGACCCTGGATACGGGCACTTTTGCCACCGAAGGCTTTGACGCCGCCCAGGCCGTCCGCGAGCTGTCGCAGCGTCTTTTTTACGTGCACTTGCGCGACGTGCCCGCCGCCGGCCAGGAAGACTCGTGCCGATTGGGAACGGGCAGCGTGGACTTCCCGGCCTGTCTGTTGGCCTTGCAGGACTGCGGCTATGGCGGCGCGCTCAGCGTGGAACAGGAACCAGAGTCATTTGATCCGACAGCAGACTGCATGGCCGGCCTGGCGCAAGTGCGGGCCTGGCTGGCCGCCCTGCCACAGCGCTGAGACGTTGATGCGCCCGTTAGCGAGGCCCGCGTGAAAATCACTGAGTTGGAGATCTTCCCCGTTCCGCCGCGCTGGCAGTTGCTCAAAGTCTCTACCGATGCCGGGATCAGTGGCTGGGGCGAGGCCGTGCTGCCGGGCCGGGCCGAAGCCGTGGCCGCCGCCGTGCGCGAGATGAGCGATTGGCTGATCGGCCGCGACCCCGAGCGCATTCAGGACATCTGGCAGACTCTCTTTCGCGGCGGTTTCTTTCGCGGCGGCCCGATCCTGATGAGCGCCATCGGCGGGATCGACATTGCGCTGTGGGACATCAAGGGCAAAGCCCATGACATGCCCGTGTATGACTTGCTGGGCGGCGCCGTCCGCGACCGGGTCCAGGTCTATGCCTGGATTGGCGGTGACTCCCCGGACGAATGTGCGCGGGCCGCGCAAGCTAAATTGGCGGCCGGCTATACGGCCCTGAAGATGGTCGGACCCAAAGACGCCGGCCAACTGCGCTTCATCGACACGTTTGACAAGATCGAAGCCATGCTGGCGAACGTGGCCGCCGTGCGCGCGGCCGTTGGGTTAACCATCGGCCTGGGCGTCGATTTCCACGGCGTGGCCCACAAAGGCATGGCCAAGGTCCTGGCCCGGCAGCTTGAGCCGTTACACCCGCTCTTTATCGAGGAGCCGGTGCTGCCGGAACACTCGGAGGCGCTGCGCGAGATCGCCCACAGCACCTCGATCCCGATTGCCACGGGTGAGCGGATGTACTCGCGCTGGGACTTCAAGCGCGTGTTGCAAGACGGCTATGTGGATATCGTTCAGCCCGATGTCGTGCATGCCGGCGGCATCTCGGAAGTGAGCAGGATCGCCGCAATGGCGGAGGCTTACGATGTCGCCCTGGCGCCTCACTGCCCGCTGGGCCCGGTGGCCTTTGCGGCCAGCATTCAGATTGACGCTGCCATGCCCAACGCCTTCATTCAAGAGCAGGTGGTGGAGGTGGATGACATCGTGAACGGCCTGGGTCTCAAATACCTCATCGAGCCGGCCGCCTTTGCCCTGAAAGATGGGTATGTCTCCATTCCCATCGGCCCGGGTCTGGGCATCACGGTGAACGAAGACGCCGTACGACAGGCCGCCGCCATCGGCCACCACTGGCGCGTGCCGCTGTGCCGGAACGAAGATGGCACGGTCGCCGAATGGTAGCCACATTCTTTGGCGAGCTGGCGGACCAGCCGCAGGCGCTGCGGCGCTTGATCGCCGACTATCGCCGCCCAGCCGGGCGCGCCCGCCTAGCAGCGGTACCCACCTCGCCGCCCCCCTTGCTGCTGGGCATGGGCGCCTCCTACCATGCCGCTCTTGTGGCCGTTGACCACCTGCGGCAGCGCGGCTTCTCGGCTCAGGCTTGCGAGGCCACCGAAGCCCTGTGGGGTCCGGCTGACCTCTTGAGCCAGGCCCGGCACGTCATTTACATCTCGCAGTCTGGCGCCAGCGCCGAAGTCGCCCCGCTGCTCCAGCGCCTCCCGCCGGGGGCGCATGTCACGGCGCTGACCAACGACGAGGCCAGCCCCTTGGCGCGGCGGGCCAACCTGGTCTTGCCGCTCCTGGCCGGCGACGAGCAAACCGTGGCCACCAAGACGTTTGCCAATTCCTTGGCTGCGCTCTGGCTGTTGGGGCAGCACCTCACCGCGGGGCTCAACCCGGCTGACTTTGCCGCGTTGGAAAACTTAGCCGACCGCCTGGCCGCCCTGGTGGAACAGGCGCCGGGCTTGGGCCAGCTCTGGATCGAGCGACTCGCCTCCGCGCATGCATACGCTGTCATTGGCGCCGGCCTGCAAGCCATCACGGCGCGGCACGCCGCCATGATCCTCATGGAATGGCTGAAGGTTCCGGCGGTCAGCGCCAGCGTGGGCGCCTTTCGGCATGGGCCAGTCGAGATCACTCAGGCCGGCCTGGGCGTGGTGGTTTTCACCGCGCCTGGCCCGGCCTATGAATCGACTGGCCGGTTGGCCGCGGAACTTGAGGGCTACGGCGCCAACGTCCTGGTGGTGGAGGCCGGCCACCCGCGCCTGCCAGCCGAACCGGCGCCCGCCGTCGACCCGCTTGACCCCGCGCTGGCGGCCATCCTGAATGTTGTTCCGGTCCAAATTATCGCCGAGGCCCTGGCTCGCCAGCGCTGGCCGTCGCCGGGTTTTCGGCATATCCACAAAGTCGTGACAGTCAGTTAGTCACTGTTGCCTGGCTGCGGCTGGGCCAGAAGGGCAGAAGATTATGGCAGCCATCAAGCTGGTCTATCTGGGCGGCGCCGCCACACGCGCACCCGGCACCATAGCGGCGTTCGTGCGCCACGCGCGGCATTTCGCTGGCAGCGAGATTGTATTAGTGGACCTTAACCCAGAGCGGCTGGCGCTCGTTGAGCGGCTGGGCCGCCGCCTGATCGCCGAGGCCGGTGTTGATCTGCGGTTATCTTCCAGCCTGGACCGGACGGCGGCGCTTAATGGCGCCAGCGCTGTGCTGGCCGCGTTTCGTCCCGGCGGATTCGAAGCCCGTGTTTTGGATGAGTGTATTCCCATTCAGCATGGCCTGATCGGCCAGGAGACCCAGGGGCCTGGCGGCTTCTTTATGGCCCTGCGCTCGATTGCGGTTCTGAAAGACGTCACCGCCGAGATGGAGCGTCTGTGCCCCGCGGCCTGGCTGATCAATTACACCAACCCCATCAACATTGTGGGCGAGGCCATCACGCACCATAGCCCCATTCGGACCATCAGCCTGTGCGAGGGGCCGATCATCTTCCCGGCTCAGGCGGCGCGCGCGGCTGGTCTTGACCCGCGCCAGTTGGATGCGGTGATGATCGGTCTCAACCATACCGGCTGGTCGGTGCGGCATGATTACAACGGTCACAGCGTCATCCCGCTCCTGCAGGCCGCTTACGACCGCGTCATGGCCGACCCGGCGATTTCCCGCGCCAGCCAGCGGATGATTGAATTGGCCTGTCTCATGGAGTCCCTGCCCTCCGAATACTTCCAGTACTATTACTACCAGGCCGAAGTGGTGGCTCAGATGCAAGCCGCGCCCAAGACCCGCGCCGAGACGATCTTGGAGAAGGTGCCCAGCTTCTGGGAATACTATCGCGAACAGGCGGAGAGTGCGCACCCCAAGCTCGATCCGGCTTTGTCGCGCGGCGGCCTGCTTGAGTTGGAGCTGGCAGTCGAGGTGCTGGCCGCAATTGTCGATGACCTCAATCGTGTTTTCCCCTGCAACGTGCGCAACGGCGGCGCGCTGCCCACCTTCCCGGCCGATCGCGTGGTGGAGGTGCCTTGCCTGGTGAACCGCCACGGCGCAGCACCCCTGAGCCAGCCGCCCTTGCCGCGCGCGGTGGCCGGGTTGGTGGAGATGCTGGGTGAATATCAGGCGCTGGCGGCCGAAGCCGCCTGGACGGGCGGGCGGGCGGATGGAATCCGCGCGCTGGCCAGCAACCCGCTGGTGTTCGACCTGCGGAAGGCCCAGACCGTTTATGACGAGCTGGCGGCCGCGCACCGGGCTTACCTGCCCGAACGCTTGTTGCGTTGAAGCCGCCAACTTAAGCTTGTCAGTTCGAGCGCCCGCTAACTCGCTCGATGATCATTGCCGCCGCTGGCCCGTCCGCTGCGCCGCCGCGCCAGGCCACGTGCTGGTCGGGCCGCACCAGCACCATCGCTGCCCCATAGCGTGCGTCCAGCCCCTCGCCGCGCACGTCCACCACTTGCAGCGGCACGCCGCGCTCGGCCGCAGCGGCAGCCAGCGGCCCCGGATCCGCCTCGTCGCGAAGTCTGAGTAGCGCCAGGCCGGTCCCCAGCCGATCGTATACCGCGGCCCCGTCACTCAGCCACGCGTGCGGCAGCCGCCCGCCCGGTCGCGCGCTCGGCTGGTAGTCCGATGCCTCCGGCACAGGCGGCGTGCCATCCGGGACAATCACTGGCGAGTGGTCATACTGGTAGCCCAGCACCAGGCCCAGGCTGTGGAACTCGCGCGCTTTAGCCGCGCGGATCACTTCAGCCGCCCGGCGCCGGGCTTGCTCACCAGCGGGGCCGGCGGCCTCCAGCGCGGCATCGGCCAGCTCTGGGGCCAGCACGCTCATATTTGCCGTCGCCTCGCGGATCGTGCGCTCGGCCACCGGTCGCCGCTCGGCCTCATAGCTGGCCAGCAGCCCGGCGCCGCCCCAACCGGCCAGCACCGCCGCCAGTTTCCAGCCGATGGCCACGGCGTCGCCGATCCCGGTATTAAAACCGTGTCCGCCCCAGGGTGGGTTCAGGTGAGCCGCGTCGCCGGCCAGAAAAACTCGGCCATTCTGGTATTGGTCGGCCAGCAGCATCCGCGCTGTCCACGGGTCAGTGGCCAGCACCTCGGCCTCGATCGCGGCGCCCACCAGTCCGTCGATTAATGCCCGCGCCTCGGCAGCGCCGGCTTCTGCTGGCACCCGATTGGCGATGGCCCACCAGCGCTCCCCCAGGTCCAGGCGGCCCATCAGCCCGGGGCAGGCCGGGTTGAGCACCCAATAGTGCACCGCGCGGCCATGCGGCTGCCGCTCGGCCAGACCGGGCGCGCGGAAGACGATGCCCAGGTTTGTGCGCGCGTCCGAAGCGCCCACATAGCGGGCGCCCATGGCCGCGCGCACCACGCTGCGCGCGCCATCGCCGCCCACCACGTACTGCGCCTCCACCTGCCGCTGCTCGCCCTGCTCATTGACGAGCGTCGCTCGCACGCCCTGGGCCTGCTGCTCCAGGCCGGTCACCGACCAGCCCAGGCACAGTTGGCAGGCGTCTAGCTCGGCCACGGCCTGCCGCAGGACTGCCTCCACCACGGGCTGCGCAATCTGCTGCCCGGATTCGGCGAACACCTCGCTGCGCCCCGGCGAAAGCCCAAAGCAATCGCTGAAACGCATCACTTCGCGGCCGAGCAGGCTGGTGACGAAGACGGCGTCCTGGGACCAATCCACCTTAAGCGGCGCCGCCGCGCGAATGCGCTCGGCCAGGCCCCAGCGGCGGAAATGTTCCATGGTCCGTGCACTGGTGGTTTTGGCGCGCGGTGCGAGCTGCGAAACGGCCCGGCGCGGCTCAACCACCACGCAGCGCACACCGCGCTGGCCCAGCTCTACCGCCGCGCTCAGGCCCACCGGCCCGCCGCCAACGATGAGCACTTCCGCCGCCCGCGGCACAGCCGCGTCGGTCGTCCGCTCAGGCTGCGAGTTGATGCAGGACCTCGCGCAGCGCGGCGGCAAAGGCGGCGGTGTCGTTCAGAAAGGCCAGATGGTTGCCCGGAACTTCCACGTAGCGGCAGGGCAGCCGCTCGGCGATGAGGCGCGCCGTCCGGGCGTAATAGGCGTCCGCGCTGCGGCGCCCGGCCGCCGTCACCAGGTGGACCTTGTTGCGCGCGATGGCCTCGAGATCGGGCGCGTAGTTGCTGATGCGGACAAATTCCTTGGACATGAAGAAGTCCATGTTCGGTCCGGGAGCCATGTTCACGCCCGGCGGTGGCGGGTCGAAGCCGACCAGCGAACCGATAAACAACGGCATCGCCGCCCGCAGCCCCTGGGCCAGATACGCGGCATGCACCTGCTGGGTAAAGGCTAGCCAGGTGGCCGCATCCGGCAGGATGGCCGTGGCGGGCGGTTCGTGCGCCACCAGGCCGGCAATCACTTCCGGCAGGTTTTCGGCCAACTTCAGGCTGATGTTGGCGCCGCCGCTATTGCCAAAGATATACGCCTTTTCGGCCCCCATGGCGTGGATCACCGCGGCGGCATCGCGCGCCTGCTGCGCCAGGTCCAGTTCCGCGGCCACATCGCTAGAACTGCGTGAGTTGCCGCGCCGGTCATAGCGCACCACGGTAAATTCATCGGCCAGCGCGTGGGCCAGCGCCGCAAAGCTCATGGCCGCGCCCCCAGCGCCGGCGATGGTCAGCAGCAGCGGGCCATCGCCCTCGTAGTCATAAGCAATGTCCGCGTCTTCGCTGTGGGCAATGCCGGTTCCAGTCATGAGTGCGCCTGCGTCGGGTCGCCCAATGGCACCCGCAAGTCTAATGGACCGGCCGGCTCAAACTCGCCGGCGTAGGCCCGTTGATGCAGCGCCGCGAACGTGGCGCCCGCCAGGCGCGCGCTGACCATCTGCGCCGGGTCCACCGGCGCGCCGATGGGATTGGCGGCGAACTGCGGTGCGCTGCCCATCCAAGCGCTCGACTGCCCCCAATCCCCAAAGTTGTCCACCTGCAGCTCCACGCTGTTGCCGTCCGGATCGACGTAGTAGAAGGAGGTGGTCATGCCGTGATCCAGACAGGCGTGCGGCACGATGCCCACACCCTTCAGGCGCGTATACGTTTCCAGCAGCACATCAATCGTGGCATACTCAAATGCGCTGTGATGGATGCCGGTATGGGCCAGCTTGTGCGGGTCGTCGCTCAACTGCGGCGAGGTGAGCAGCGCCAGCCGGTGGTTGGCCCCATCGTTAGTCAGCCAGGCGCCGCCGGCGAACTGATAGACCGTCTGCATGCCCAGCACCGTGCTGTACCAGTCGATCATCTCCTGCAGGCGCCTGGTTTTCAGATTGATGTGGTGCAGCGTCGGCCCTCTGGCGGCGACGTCTTCAACTTTCTCAGGCATCTTTGTCCTCCATCAGTCGTGTCGGCGATAACTTCCTCCGGCGGCAAAGTCCGTCAGCCTCAAAGTATACATCCGCCAACGCCATCGCCGCGCGGCCCGCTGGTGCGTGGCCCGCTATCGCGGTCGATTTTATACCGCGGCGGGCCTATAATCGCGCGATGGTCTATTTGGAGGGCACAACTGCCTGGCAATCACATGCCTGCCGCCGGTCGTTCAGCCGGCGAGGATGACGCTGCCGGCCTGCTAAGCCATGTCAGAAAACTTTGCTTTTGGCGGCGAATTCGCCTGGCGTCCCACCCCAGCCACAATGGCGTCTTCAAACTTGCAGCACTTCATGCAGGCGCACGGCCTGGCCAGCTTTGACGACCTGCTGGCCCGCTCTACCAGCGATGTGGCCTGGTTTACCGATGCGGTCTTGAAGTACCTCGATATCCGCTTCAGCCGGCCTTACACCCAGGTGTTGGACTTGCAGCGCGGCTCGGCCTGGCCGCGCTGGTGTGTCGGCGGCCAACTCAACATCACCACCAACTGCCTCGATAAATACCAGGCCCAGCCTGCCCTGGCCGGGCAGCCCGCTATCCTGTGGGAGGCGGAAAGTGGCGCAACCGGCAGCCTCAGCTATGCCGAGCTTTTTCGGCAGACCAACCAGTGCGCCAACCTGCTGCGCGCCTTGGGCCTGGGCCAGGGCGACGTGATCGCGCTCTTCATGCCCATGACGCCGGAAATCGTCGTGGCGCTATTGGCCATCGCCCGCATCGGCGCCATCGTCCTGCCCCTGTTTTCTGGTTATGGCGCTGGCGCCGTCGCCACCCGTTTGGTGGACGCCGGCGCTAAAGCCCTGTTCACCGCGGACGGTTTTTTCCGCCGCGGCCAACTGGTGCCGCTCAAAGCCACGGCCGACGAGGCGTCCCAAGGCGTGGAGAGCCTGCGGCACGTCATCGTGCTGCGGCGCGCCGGCAACCCGGTGACCCTGCAGGCCGGCCGCGACCTGTGGTGGCATGAGACTGTGCCCGTCCAGCCGGAGGCCGCCCTGGCCACACCCACGGCCGCCGAAGACCCGCTCATGATTATTTACACCTCGGGCACCTCCGGCCGGCCCAAGGGCGCGCTGCACACCCACTGCGGCTTTCCGGTTAAGGCGGCGCAAGACATGGCCTTTGGCACCGACGTCCACCCCGGCGAGCGCATGTTTTGGTTCACCGACATGGGCTGGATGATGGGACCGTGGCTGGTGTTCGGCACGCTGCTGCTGGGTGCGACGATGTTCATCTACGACGGCGCGCCCGACTGGGGCCCCGGCGCGCAGGCTTTCAACCCCGGCCGCCTGTGGCAGATGGTCGAACGCCACCAGTTAACGCACCTGGGCCTCAGCCCGACCCTGGTGCGCGCCCTGATGCAGTACGGCGACGATCCGGTGACCGGCAGCGTGCTGGCCAGTTTGCGCATTCTGGCCTCCACCGGCGAACCGTGGAACCCGGCGCCCTGGCGCTGGCTATTGGCAACGGCCGGCGGCGGCCGGCTGCCGATTATCAATTATTCGGGTGGCACCGAAATCTCTGGCGGCATCTTGATGGGCAACCCGCTGCTGCCGTTGAAGCCCTGCGCCCTCTCCGCCCCCTGTCCGGGCATGGCCGCCGATGTGGTGGACGAAAAAGGCCGCTCGGTCCGCAACCAGGTGGGCGAATTGGTCATCCGCGCCCCGTGGATCGGGATGACCCGCGGTTTTTGGCAAGACTCGCAGCGCTACGAGGAAACCTACTGGAGCCGTTTCCCTGGCCTGTGGGCGCATGGCGATTTCGCCGCCATCGACGCGGACGGCCAGTGGTACATCCTTGGCCGCAGTGACGACACGATCAAGGTCGCCGGCAAGCGGCTGGGGCCGGCCGAAGTGGAATCGGTTTTGGTTTCTCACCCAGCCGTGGTCGAGGCCGCCGTGATCGGCGTGCCCGATGAGCTGAAGGGCAGCGCCATCGTTTGCTTCTGTGTGCTGCGGGCCGGCGCGGCGCCGGCCGAAGCGCTGCGCCAGGCGCTGCTGGCGGCCGTCGTCGCGGCCCTGGGCAAGCCGCTGCGCCCGCGCGCGCTCCACTTTGTCACCGAACTGCCCAAGACGCGCAATGCCAAGGTGATGCGCCGCCTGATTCGTTCGGCTTATTTAGGCTTGCCGCTAGGCGACACCAGCGCGCTGGAGAACGTCGGGGCGGTGGAGGCTATCAAACGCGTGCAGTAGTTTGCAACCCATGCGCTCCGGTCACTTCGCGTCCGGCCTGAACGTTGGCGCGCTCTCCGGCTGGTTCATGATCCCTGCGCACGGCAATTATCCGATTGGAGTATAACTATCAGATGCAACCGCCCCCATCCACCCGCGACGACGCCGTCTTGCTTGTCACACGCGCCCTGGCCGTATTCATCATCCCCTTCTTGGTCGTGGCCGCCATCTTGTTGTTTGTCTGGCCCAACGACACCGATAAGACCTTCGCCTGGACTATCAAGCCGTCCATGACGCCGATGATGCTGGCCGCCGCCTACATTGGCGGCATCTACTATTTCGCGGGTGTCACCTTTGCTCGCCGCTGGCACGCCATCAAGCTCGGCTTTTTGCCCGTCACCTTCTTTGCCTCCTTCCTGGGCCTGGCCACCATCCTGCACTGGGACCGCTTCAATCACAGCCATATCTCTTTTTTCGCCTGGACCGCCCTGTATTTTATTACTCCGTTCCTGGTCGTGGCTGTCTGGCTCATCAACCGCCGCCACGATCCTGGCCAGCCGGCCGCGGGCGAGATCATCGTTCCCGGCCTGGTCCGCCTGGTTATCGGCGCCGTCGGCGCGGTCACGCTGCTGGTCAGCCTGTTTCTCTTCCT
This sequence comes from Anaerolineales bacterium, assembly GCA_043734225.1. Taxonomy (GTDB): domain Bacteria; phylum Chloroflexota; class Anaerolineae; order Anaerolineales; family UBA6663; genus JAYTFQ01. Next base: position 22,380 of record JAYTFQ010000337.1, read on the forward strand.
GGTCCCCTCGGTCATGGTCAGCATTTGGCCCTGGATGCTCACCCCGCTCACTGCCCGCGTCCTGGGCGCCATGTTCGCGCTGCCCGGTATCGTCAGCCTGGGCATCGCGCTGGAGCCCAGGTGGAGCGCTGCCCGGCTTATCCTCCAGTCGCAGGCCTTTTCCATCCTGTTTATCTTGATCGCCGCTGCCCGCGCTTATCAAGATTTCAACCCGGCCAATTTGCTCACCTATCTGTTTGTGCTCGGCCTGCTCGGCTTCCTGGTGATGATCGCCCTCCTGTTTATTGGGATGGAGCTGTTCAAGCCCAAACGGAGCGCCGCATGACCAGCATCTTCGTCACCGGCGCCGCCGGCTACATCGGCAGCTCATTCGTCCGGCAGGCGCTGGCGGCCAACTATCAGGTGAATGCGCTCACGCGCTCCGAGGCCTCGGCCAAGCGCCTGCGGCAGATGGGCGCCACCCCGGTCATCGGTGATCTGGCCCGTGCCGAAGGCTGGCCTCAGGTCGTGGCGCACAGCGAGATGATTGTGCACTTGGCCCAGCCCGACACCTACGGCGCCCGGGTGACCACCGCCCGCGCCCAAGCGTACGGCGAAAAGCGGCTCCAGATGGATACGCTGCTGCTGAAGGCCATCAACCGCGACACCATTCGCCGGGTGGTCTTCGTCTGCGGCACCAGCTACTATGGCCACCAGGGCGACCCGTTGCGCTCCGAGGACGCAACGCCCAATCCCAAAGGCTGGGGCCCATATATTGCGCCCGCCATTGAGGCCCTCAAAGGCTATGCCGCCCAGGGCCTGCCCATCGTCGAAGCGTTTCCGGGCTGGGTCTACGGCCCGGCTTCCTGGTTTGCCGAGTATCAGCTGGTGCCGCTGTCCAAACGCCGGCCCGTCATGCGGCTGGCCGGCCGCCCGCAGGTGGTCTCGCCGGTGCACGTGGAAGATGCTGCCCGCGCCTTATTACACCTGCTTGAGCACGGCCAGGGCGGTCAGCGATACTTCATCGTCGACGACAGGTCCGTGCCCTCCACCCAGATGGTGGCGGTGGCCGCGCGCGCCCTGGGCGTGCCTGGCCGCATCTTGCCCCTGCCCTGGCTTTTCTGTCGCCTGGCCATGGGGCCGATCATCACCGAATCCATGACCTGTGATTTCCGCTTCTCGAACCAAAAGCTCAAGTCACTGGGCTTCGCCTTGGATTACCCCGACATCGAAGCCGGCATACCCGATGTCGTGCGGCGCTGGCGCGCGTCTTTGGCAAAATCGACCGCAGCGCCGCCTTAACTCAGTCGGCAGAGCACCCGCTTCGTAAGAATTTCGGGATTGCAGATGGGGCAAAATCTTGGCGAGTTGTGCTGGCGCTTGAGCCGCCGTTCGAAGCGGCGGTCACCATTCCAGGTGCCGGCCAAGATCAAACCGGTGTAAGCCCCGCCGCCGGCAACGCCTGGCGGAGCACACACACGATTTGCGTACCGCCCATTAGGGATTGGAATGCGCCGTCCCGGCGGGAATCGGGGGTGTCGCCCTCACCCTTCAGCGCGGCAAATGCAAACAGCCCGCGCAGGCCGGCTCGTTCCCTCTTAGGCTTTCCGCTCCGTCGCGGCGCTGTCTTGCGGCGCCCGCCTCGGCGTGACATGGCTCCAGACGATAAACGCCAGCGTGGCGGCCAGCAACAGCAGGAACCCCCACTGCAGACCGGCCGGCGACCACGGCTGGATCATGGTGGCAGTGCCCAGCATGATGCCGGCCACGATCAGTATTTCGACAATCGAATGCAGCCGCGGTGAGACGTGCGGACCCAGCCGAGCGGAGACGATGACAATGAACGTGATGAACGCCCCCAGCGCCAGCACAAAACCGATTCCGAAATAGACCGCTGTCATGATGTGGATATCCTTGTGCCAGCCGCCCGGGCGGCCCGTCTCAATACCGGATCCCGACGCGCTGCCCGGCTCTGCCGATTGCCAGTTCGCGTCGCAGCTGACGCGCGACTTGCCCTGGCCCGGGCCGGCCCGGGCCAGTTAAACTCGGTCAACGAACTCGCGGTTGCGCACCTCGACCGGCACCTTCATCAGCTCCAGAACGCCGCGGGCCACATGGTCTGAATAGCGCCGCAGCGCCTCTTCGCCCTTGGCGGCCGTGGCCCGCAGCGGGTTGCCGATGGTGCCGGACTCGATAAATTCATGGTGGTCCATCGGGAATGTGAAGTATTTGTAGCCGTCAAACTCAACGTCGGGCAAACCGTCTTTCTTGGCGAACGAACGCGGCAGGAAGGCCGGGATGTGAGCCAGGGTCTTCTCCGCGCGATCCATGCGCACATAGTTGGTGCCCTCGACCGCGTCGTGTGCCAGCATTTGCGATGTCTCCAACTCGCTGGCATGCCAGCCGGGCGTCTCGTCCTCGGGGTTTTCCATCAGGCCTTTCATTAGGCCGACGTAGTTTTCCATGTAGGGTTTGACATAGGCAATCAGCGCGCCCGTCTCGTAGCGCAAACGGCGCAGCACCGGGTCTACGATCTTGACATTGGAGCCGTGCCCGGCCACAAAGATGATCCGGTTGAAGCCATGATGGATCAGGCTGCGGGCGATATCGTACAGGACGTTGTTGAACGTTTCCGCCCGGACGGTGATGGTGCCGCGCCCATGCCCAGGCTCGTGCATATGCTGCGGGGAGTAGCCCATCCAGACACACGGGGTGTAGAGCACTTCAATCTGGCTGCCCACGCGCCGCGAGACTTCCTCGGCCGTGACGGTGTCGGTTTTGAGCGGCAGGTGCGGGCCATGCTGTTCGGTGCTGGCCACTGGCACCAGCACGGTGTCCTGCTCTTGCAGGTAGGCCTGGATATCGGGGTAGCACAGGTCGGCCATGTTTTGCGAGCGAAGTTTTTCCATTGGCGCTAGCCTTTCTGCTGCATGAGTGTTACGAATTCGTCGGCGACGCGCTGGCCGAAGCTGGCGTCATTCAGGTGGGCATCAACCGCGATGAGCGGGATACCCGGGCGCAGCCCCTGGCGCAAGGCCGTCAAGAGCGCCGCGTCGGCCTCCGGGTCCCAGAAGACGCCGCCCGGCCGGTTGGGTTGCGACAATCCGCCCGTCGGCACCATCACCACCACCGGGCCGCTGGCCAGGTTTAGCTTGCGCGCCATGTTGGCCCCAATGGCGGCCATCTCATCTTTCAGGGTGCGGGCCAGGGTCATCTCTGGATTGTGGTAGTACAGCGGCCGGCCGCGCATGCCTTCGGGCAGCGAGCCGGGCGTTCCATGCGTGGTCAGGTCCACATTGCCCGGCACAACCACCTGCGGCAGCCCCACCGCGCCCACGCGCTCCAGGCGATCGGGCGGCGGCAGGTGAAACCCGCCCACCTGCAAACAGGCCAGCTCATTGGTGGTGTAGTCCACCACGCCCACGAAGGCGCCCAGCTCGGCGAACTTTTCCATAGCCGGCCCGCCCACCCCATTGGCATGAAAGATCACGCATTCGTAGCCGCTTTGCGCCAGCCGGTCGCGCAGGGCCATGACGCCCGGCGTGGATTGGCCGAGCATGGTAACCCCCACAAACCGGCTGCCGGCCGGCGCGGGTTTGAAGCGCGACCCATGGCGCGCCATGCCGTAGACCGCGCCGCAGGCGTTGTCATAGACAACCGTGCTGACCGGGTTCAAACCCAGGATATCCACGACTGAGTGCATCACGGTGATATCGAGATCGCCCATGAGCATGCAAAATGGCGGCGGCCAGAGGCGATGGGCGTGACAATCAGCTTGGGAACGCCCAGCGGCAGCGCGCGCATGGCCGTCGAGCCCATAATGGCGCCTTCCGCCCCGCCCAGGCACAGCACGCCGTCCAGGCGCCCTTGCGCCAGCAGGTCCAGGGTGATCTTTTTTACCCCCTCTTTCATCAGCTCCACCGCTTTGCCGCGCGACCCGGCCTGGCGCAGCGCATCAATCGTGTAGCCCGCTGCCTCAGCCACCATCTGGCGTGAAAAATCGCCGGTAATACCCAGCGCCTCGCCCAGGATGCCCGAATCCAATACCAGGGCCTGCGCGCCTAATCCGCGCAGCCGGTCACGACAATAGCCAATCTCCACGCCCTTGGTGTCAAGAGTGCCGATGAGAAGAATAGACGGCTCGGGCACGCGCTGGTTCTCCTTGCGGGCAGCCGGCGCCAGTGCGGCGCCGGCCGCC
>JAYTFQ010000338.1:0-1774 GCA_043734225.1 Anaerolineales bacterium
TACCCGAGCAAGAGACTGCCGGCGCTGGTCGCCGCGCACAAGTGAGAAAGGACTCCTGTGTCAGACACTCAAGATCCCGCCACCGGCATTTCGGCCAAAGACCTGCCCACTCTTCAACCGCAGGACGAACCTTACGCCCTCGGCCCCGATTCGCTGCCGCGGCCGGATGTGCCGCGCGGCGAGCTGCTGCCATTCCATTGGAGCAGCGACCGCATTTACCCGGGCACCGAGCGCGACTACTGGCTCTACGTTCCCCGCCAGTACGACCCGGCCCAGCCGGCCTGTCTGATGGTGTTTCAGGATGGCCAGAGCCAATATCTCAACCCAGCCATCGACGTCCCCACCGTTTTCGACAACTTGATTCACAAACGGGAAATGCCCGTGACGCTGGGTCTATTTGTCGAAGCGGGTGACAAGGGGCCGGGCATGCCCATCTGGGGCGGGGTGGACAATCGCAGCCTGGAATACGACTCACTCAGCGACCGGTATGCGCGCTTTCTGCTCGAAGAGCTGCTGCCAGAAGTGGAAAAGGGCTATCGCCTCACCGCTGATCCGGCCGGTCGCGCCATCTGCGGCATCAGCTCGGGCGGCATTTGCGCCTTCACGGTAGCCTGGGAGCGCCCGGATGCGTTTCGCAAAGTGGTCAGCCACTGCGGCAGCTTCGCCAACCTTCGCGGCGGACACAACTATCCGTCGCTCATCCGGCGCGCCGCACCCAGGCCGCTGCGCGTCTTTTTGCAAACCGGCGCCGCCGATCTGGACGTCGTCTTTGGGAATTGGCCCCTCGCCAACCGCGAAATGGCCGCCGCCCTGGCGTACCGGGACTACGACTACCAGTTCGTATTTGGCGAGGGCCGTCACTCGCTCAAGCACGGCGGCGCCATCTTTCCTGATACGCTGCGTTGGCTCTGGCGCGATTACCCGGCGGGCGCGTGATGTCAGCTTAACCGGAGGTGGCCCGGCGCTCCCGTTGCGCGCCGCGGGCCGGATGGCGCTCAATCGCTTCCACAGCGCGGGCGACCCCGTCTTCGGCGCGGATTTTCTCGCCCAAGGCAGCGGCGCGGGCGCGCAAAGCGGCATCGTTTAGCGCGGTGTGAATCGCCTGCGCCAGTTTCTCGGCGCTGAGTCTGGTCGCGGCGCCCGCCGGCACCCCCACCCCCAGTTTCACGGCCACGGCCGCCCAGGCCACCTGGTCGCCGCCAAACGGCGTGATAATGTTAGGCGCACCCGCCCGGAAGCCGGCGCCGGTGGTGCCCGCCCCACCGTGGTGCACCACCGCACCCAGGCGTGGAAACAGCCAGGCGTGGGGCACGTCATCCAGAAAAAACACATTCGGCGGCGCGTCGAGCCGCGTGAGGCCGCCCCAGCCCGTCAACAGGATTCCCCGCTGCCCGCTCAGCGCCAGCGCCCGCAGCGCCAGGCGCGCTTGAGGTTCTGGATTTTGTTGGCTCATACTCCCAAAGCCCGCATACACCGGCGGGGGACCGCTCTCCAAAAAGCGCGCCAAATCTGCCGGCGGCTGCCAGCCTGGCGGAGGGTCTAAAAACCAATAGCCCGTGACGAGCTGATCGCGAGCCCAATCCGGCGGTTGGGGAATAACTTTGGGGCTAAAACCGTAGAGTGAGGGCGTATCTAAACTTCGGGCGTAAGTCTGCATCTGTGCTTGGGAGCGCCAGGCCGGCAAGTTCAAGCTGGCCCGCCAGCGATTGACCGTCGGCCCGCCCATCCCGCTCCACAGGGCGCGCTGTGCCAGCGTGTGCGTCAGATAGTTATA
>JAYTFQ010000339.1:0-9431 GCA_043734225.1 Anaerolineales bacterium
GTGGCCGGGGCGGCGGGGTAGCATTCGCCCAGGCCGGTCAGGCCCTCGTCCGTGTCGATTTTGACGAAGACGCAGGGACCGACGACGCGCAGGATGGCGGTGCGGATGGCGGTGATTTTCATGATGTGACCTGGGAACGGGTGATCAACGAGTGGTTACGGTGCGCCTCACAAATGGTCAGACACGCCAGTGGAATGGGGCGGAGTATAGCACCAGGTGTTATCTGCCATACAAACGCCAGCCGGCTTGAATTGTTTACGATGGCGCGCGACATTTTCCTTATTGACAAAAATCACCTATTTGCTATCATTCACACGAGTTAGCAATCTCGATTTTGTAAACACACCGGTCCTTACCACATCTAAGATCGATTTACTGAACAGTCAGCGATGTGCACTGGATAGATCAGCCGTTATGGCACAACCCATTAAACAAGCGGATGTCGCCAAACTGGCAGGAGTGTCACGCTCCACCGTTTCAATTGTGCTAAACGAGCGCTCCGGCAGCCGGGTGCCAATTTCAGAAAATACTCGCCGAAGAGTCCTGGATGCAGCCCAAAAGTTGAGTTACCATCCAAGCGATCTTGCCCGCAACTTGCGTTCGGGATCCAGCCAGACGATTGGCTTCCTGATGCCCACCCTGCAAAATCCGCATTATTGGGATATTTTGGCAGGTGCCGAAGAGATTATTTCTGCCCGCAAATATCATATCTCGCTAGCCGTAGCGAACATGGACCCCGAGCGTGAGCATGATTGCCTGCGTTCCCTTTCGCGGCAGCGCCTGGATGGGCTGATCGTCATTCCCACTTTCGTTGACAAAATCACCGACGGCCAAGAAATCAATTGGTCCAGTCGCCCTCCGGCGATAGTCACCCAGCCGGTGGAGAACGCGGACTGGGTTTTTTTTGATTTCCGCAGCGGAAATGAACAGGTGATGGATCACCTTCTATCCTTGGGACACCGCCGGATCGGCTTGATCGCCAGCGGATTGCGGCAAGATCTCGTCCAGTCCCGCCAGACGATTTACAGCGCGAAACTCGCCGAGATGGGCGCTCCAGTGGACAAACGGCTCTTATTGCGTTGTGGAAATCTTTCAAATGATGGGTATCAGGCTGCCCAGAAATTACTCGCGCTCGACCCCGCCCCAACTGCCATTTGGGCAATTAATGACCTGGTTGCCATGGGCGTGATGCGGGCAGTCTACGAAACAGGGCGCCGTATCCCGGATGATGTGGCCCTGGTCGGGTTCGACAATCTGCCTCTGAGTGAACACTTAGTCCCGACCCTGACCACGGTTGATCTGCCCGCTCGGGAGCTGGGTCGACGGGCGGCTGAGATTTTGTTCCGACGGCTGGAAAACCCAAATGCAGAACCAGTTCAGGAAACGATACCTATTCGGCTCGTCATCCGTGCATCCACCGGCCCGGCTCCTTCACCGGACCTGTCGCGGAACATAGGCCTGAAAACCAGCACAATTTGGAAGGAGGTGGTTTCACCCAGGGATCCGAAATAAGCTTGTTTGAACATTCGAGTTTGATAGTCGAGTAAATCAATGTTCCAAGCGAGGAGATAATGCAAAATGAAAAGCAACACACCGTTTAAGGTTGCGTCCGTGGCATTTGCTTTGGCGCTGCTGGCCGCGGCCTGCCAACCCACTGCCCCGACAGCTGCGCCCCAAGCCACCAGTGCTCCGGCGGCCACCAGCGCCCCTGCAGCCACCAGCGCCCCCGAACCTACGAAAGCCCCTGAAGTAGCCCCGGGAACGGTCAAAGATGTTCCCCGGGAGAAGACCTTTGTGTTGACCCTGTGGTCCGACACCGGCGGTGCGATTCCGGCCTTTGACAATTGGAACCCGCTCATAAATGCCGGTAATGCCTTGCGCGGCAACGGTGGGAATATCGGCATGTCTGAGGGGCTTTTCTACCGAAACTTGAATGACGGCAAGGAAACCCCCTGGCTCGGAGAGAGCTATAAGTCGAACGCGGATTTCACCCAATGGACGATCATTCTGCGTAAGGGCGTCACCTGGTCCGACGGTCAGGCCTTCACCTGCAAGGATGTGAAATTCACCATCGATGCCCTGATTGCCGGCGCCCCCGACATGCAGCAGTCCTCCTACCTCAAGGAATGGACCAAGCAGGTGACCTGCAGCGATGACTTGACGGTGGTCATCGACCTGAACAAGCCCAATTCACGCTACATTTATCCGCTGGTGATCGGCTGGGAGTACCATTTTGCGGTTGTCCCCGAGCACATCTTCAAGGACCAGCCGGATCTCAAGAAATTCACCAACTTCGATCTGGCCAAGGGCTGGCCAATCTTCACCGGCCCCTATAAGCTGGTGGCCACCTCTGGGACGCAGGTCATCATGGACCGGCGCGATGAGTGGTGGGCGGTCAAAACCGGCTTCGCGAAGCAAATGCCCGCGCCCGAGCGCATCGTCGTCATCCCCTTCGGCAGCGACGAGGCTATGGCCGAGAAATACGTCACCAACCAGATCGACTACGGCGGCCCGCTGTTGATCGGCACTTTCCTGGCGGCCGTGAAGAAGAACGACAAACTCGTGCCGTGGTTCAAAGAGGGTAAGGTCCGCGGCGCGCCGGATGGTTGTTCATACGATCTCATCATGAATAACCAGTTGCCGTTATTCTCGGACAAGAATGTCCGCCTGGCGCTGAACTACGCCACCGACCGCCAGAAATTGGTCGACCTGGCCTACTTGGGCTCCACCCACCCAACGGTCGTGCCCTTCTCCAGTTATATTTCGAACTGGATCACACCCGACCTGAAGAAGGCGATTGACTCATACGATCGCGGCACGCCCAGCGACCAAAAAGTGACCGATTTGATGACCGCCGCCGGCTACAGCAAGAACGGCAGCGGGATATGGGAAAAGGGCGGCAAGAGCGCCAAATTCACGATCATCACGCCCAGCTGGTTGGCCCCGATCGGCCCCGTGCTGACCGAGCAGTACACCCAGGCCGGTTTCGATGTGACCGAGGCCCCCGATCGTACCAACACCTTCTCAGATGCCTTGAATTCAGGCAAATTTGATGCGATGGTCTTTGTCTTCTGCGGCAGCACGTTCGAGCCCTGGGATACCCTGAATGGGTTCCACAGCAAGTTCGCCGCGCCCGAGGGCGAGAAGGTTCAAAATGGCATGTTCGGCTGGCGCTACAAGAACCCGGAGATGGACAAGGTCATCGATACCATGACCAACATGATCCCCAACCGGGATGATCCCAAGTACATGGAAAATGTGATCGCGGCCACCAAGATCTATCTGGAGGATATGCCGACCATCCTGCTGGCGGAAGAGCTCCACGTGATCCCGGGCAACTACACCTATTGGAAAGGTTTCCCGAATTCCAACGAGCCCTACGTCGCTCCATTCCCCCCGTGGCGGGATATCTTCCTGATGATCCTCAAGCTGCAACCCAATAAGTAACCTCGCCAGGTACAGAGAGGGCGGCGCTTGCGCCGCCCTCTCACCCGTCTGGCGATTGACAGGCACCGTGGGCTAATCCAGCCAGCCGGGCCAATGAAAGGAGAACCGGATGCTTCGGTATATTGGCCAGCGTTTTCTCCAGTTTCTCTTGATCATTTTCATCGCTAACTCGCTCACCTTTCTGCTTCCGCGCATTATCCCCGGCGATCCGGTTGAGGAGGCTTTGTCGGCCAAGGCCGCCGCCGCCGGGAGGCAGAACGTCGACGTTCAGGCCTGGGTCAAATCCTATAACGAACAGTTTGGGTTTGACGCGCCGTTATGGAAACAGTATCTCAATTACTGGTCCAATATGATTCGTTTTGATTTCGGGTATTCAATCTTCGATTTTCCCGCCACGGTGATGTCAAAGATCCAGGCCTCCATCCCCTGGACTCTAGGCTTCATGTCCGTTGCGATCGTGCTGGCATTTCTCACCGGTTCGGCGCTGGGAGCAATACTGGCCTGGCCGAATTCACCGCGCTTCTTCCAGGGCCTCGTGCCGTTTTTGATGATTATCTCGGCAACGCCGTTCTATCTTTTCGGCCTGGCGCTGATCTGGATCTTCGCGGTCGAGCTGGGCGTTTTACCCTCCGGCGGCGCGTATGACCCGACCTTGATTCTGCGAACGGATTGGAAGACCGCCGTGAACATTCTGCAACACGCGATCCTGCCGATGACGGCCTTGATCCTGTATGGGGTCGGTTCGTGGGGCCTGGGCATGCGCGCCACCATGGTGAGTATATTAGGCGAGGATTACATCACCTTTGCCCATGCCAAGGGGCTGCCCGAAAGCCGCATCTTTCTGCGGTATGGGGTGCGCAACGCCCTGCTCCCGCAGATCACCGCGCTGGCGATATCCCTTGGCTTGATCCTCGGCAGCGGCGTGCTGATCGAATCAATTTTCACCTACCCAGGCATCGGAAGCTTGATCTTCAACGCCATTAGCACCAAGGATTATTTCGTCATCAACGGTATAGTGGCCATCATGGTCCTGACTGCCGCCACAGCCCTCCTGATTGTGGATCTCATTTATCCGCTCATCGACCCGCGCATCCGCTACAGCAAATAATTCCGGTTTGAGAAACCGAATTACACATTCGTCGCATCGCACTGGAGGATCTTATGGCAGTTGCGAGACGGAATTGGCTACAAAATTTGCGGGTCAACCCCAACCTGATGCTCGGCCTCTTCCTGATTACTTTCATCATCCTGGTGAGTGTGCTGGGGCCCATGCTGATCAACCAGAAGAAGGCGCGTGTCGGGGCGGTGGAGCCCAACTTAGCTCCGACCTCCGAGAATTTCCTTGGCACCGATTCGCAAGGCCGCGATGTCTTCACTACCGTAATCATGGCCATCCCGCCCACCCTGCAGGCCGGTTTGATTTCAGGGATGATCAGCCTGGTGCTTGGCTTGTCCTTGGGCTTGTTGGCCGGTTTCTTTGGAGGCCTGCCAGACGCCATCATCCGTCTCTTCGGAGACGTGCTGATTACCGTTCCTTCGCTGGCCTTCATGATCCTGGTCGTGGCGCGCATGAACCGCCCCAATATCATGGTCGTGGCTGCCATCGTCGGTTTCCTGACCTGGTCCGGCGCGGCGCGCGGCATCCGGGCCCAGGTGCTCACCATTCGCGAACGCGCCTATACCGCGGTAGCCCGCGCCAATGGCGAAAGTGAAATCGAAGTTCTATTCCGCGAGGTGATGCCCAACCTGTTTCCGCTGATGATGGCCAGCTTTATTGGCTCGGTCATCGCTGGGATTGCGGCCGTGATGTCCCTGGAGGTGCTCGGATTGGGGAACAACGTCATCCCCACCTTGGGAATGATGATCTTCTGGTCGCAGCGCTTCAGCTCAGTGCTGCGCGGGATGTGGTGGTGGTGGGCCCCGCCGATTGTCGCCATTGCCACCATTTTCATCAGCCTTTTCTTGGTATCTGCCGGGCTGGATCGCTATGTCAACCCCAACATCCCGGTGGTTTCGACGCGCCGGCGCCCGCGCCTGGCTAAAGGGAAGGGCGCTCTGGCGGCTGCGGAACCCGGATCCTCGGCCTCCGCCAGCAACGGAAACGGCATTTTGCAGGTCAAGAACCTGCAGGTCGTCTACGAGACCGCTCGCGGCTTGGTCAAAGCTGTCGATGACATTTCGTTCAGCCTGCAGCCCGGAGAACGAATGGGCCTGATCGGTGAATCGGGCTCTGGCAAAACCACCATGGCGACCGCCCTCATGCGCTTATCGCGACCGCCCGCGTATATCACCGGCGGCCAGGTCCTCCTGGAAGGACAAGATCTGTTATCGATCGCCCAGGAGGATCTGCGGCGCTTGCGCCTGAAAGAAATTGCCCTGATGCCGCAGGCGGCCATGAACTCCCTCAATCCGGTCACCCGCGTTGGCGACCAGATCAAAGAGGTGATCCAGGTTCATCTAGGGATCAATTCGAAGCCCGAACTCGATCAGCGTGTGTCGGCCCTGCTAGCCAAGGTCGGGCTGCGCGCCGAGGTGGCCCGTCGTTTCCCCCACGAACTCAGTGGTGGTATGAAGCAGCGCGTGGCGATGGCCATCGCGATTTCCCTTTCACCGAAAGTGATCATCGCCGATGAGCCCACCAGCGCCCTGGACGTCGTGGTTCAGAAGCAAGTCATGCTCACCCTAGGTCGCTTGCAGCACGAGCTCAACGCAGCAGTGGTGTTAATCGGCCACGACATGGGCCTGATCGCCCAATTTGCCGATTCGATCGGGGTGCTCTATGCGGGAAAACTGGTGGAACGCGGCCCCGTCAGCGACGTCATCGATAACCCGTTCCACCCGTATACCCGTCTGTTGATCGACAGCCTGCCCGATCTGGAAGACAAGCGGGAATTGTTTGGCATTCCCGGTCTGCCGCCCGAGTTGCTGCAGTTGCCCGCGGGGTGTCCCTTCCATCCCCGCTGCCCCTTGGCTTTTGATCGCTGTAAGCGTGAACTGCCGGTTATTCAATCTCCCGCCAAGGATCGCCAGGTGGCCTGTCACCTGTATCCGAAATATGACCGCCTGCCAGAAATCGAGACGGCTGCCCGCAAGATGATGGCTGCTACCCTCTCGGAAAATGAAAACTAAGGAGGCACAGCCATGTCACAACTACTCAATGTAAAAAATGTCTCCAAAGTTTTCGGCGCTGAGTCACTCCTGAAGAGGGACATCACCCTTGCAGTGGACGATGTCAGTTTTTCCATCTCAGACGACCGTCCATCGATCACTGCCATCGCCGGGGAAAGTGGAAGTGGGAAGACCACCCTGTCACTCTTGATGATGGGCCAGATTTCTCCAACTGCGGGCCAGGTGAGTTACCGCGGAAAAAACCTGGCCGGCATGAGCCGGGAAGAAAAAATCACCCTCCGGCGCGAAGTTCAGCCGATCCACCAGGATCCCTACGCAGCCTACAATCCCTTTTACCGGGTGGATCACGTTCTCGAGATGCCGATCCAGCATTTCAAGCTGGCCAAATCGAAGACCGAAGCCGGATTGATGATTGAGGAGGCTATGCAGCTGGTCGGGCTGCGCCCCACAGAGACACTCGGCCGCTTTCCACACCAACTCAGTGGCGGGCAGCGTCAGCGCTTGATGGTAGCGCGGGCCATGTTGTGCCGTCCCAAGTTGATCATGGCCGATGAGCCGGTCTCGATGGTGGATGCTTCGCTGCGCGCGACAATCCTCTCCAGCCTGCGCAAGCTGAACCAGGATTTTGGCATCTCCATCGTGTATATCACCCATGATCTGACCACCGCCTATCAGATCAGCGAAAACATTATTATTATGTACTCGGGCGCCATCGTCGAAGCCGGGCCTGTCCGAAAGGTAATCCGTGCCCCGAAACACCCCTATACGCAGCTCCTGATCTCGTCCATCCCGCAACCCAGCAAATATAAATTATGGGGGGGTGGGGAAACAGAAGAGGCCCAAACATCGACCCGCCAGTCGGCCGGCTGTCGTTTTGCGCCGCGCTGTCCAAAAGTGATGGACCAATGCTGGACTCAGAAGCCCCCACTTTATGTTCCAGATGAAGATCGGGCAGTGAACTGCTTTGTTTACCAGGACAGCCCGAAAATGGCAACTCCCGATGTATCCCAGCTATTTCAAAAAGTACAATTGTGATCCATTAAGTGGTACCTGCTTTGACAGTGTCACTTGGTGATATTGTCAAAATAGTGATCAGATATACTCATGCCGCGATCATGACCGATTCGGAGAGACACGACCTATGCGACTGGGACTGAACGGCTGTTTCTTGCCCGACGACATGAAAGACATCACGCCGGTGCTGTGCCAGCGGGTGCGCGGCCTGGGCTTCAGCGGCATCTTCACCCGCTTCAAGAACAATCACCCGCTGCAGACGCCGCGCGCCGCCGCCGAGCGCGTGCGCCAGGTGCTGGCAGACAATGGCCTGCGCATGTATCAATCCACCGGCTTCTGGCAGTGCCTGGTGACGCCGGACGAGAGCCGCCGGGCTGAATCGGTGCGCGTGCTGCAGGGCGCCATCCGGCTGGCGGGCTGGCTGGGCTCCCGCGGCATCGACACCGGGCCGGGCAGCATGAACCCGCGCGGGCCGTGGTTCCCACACCCAGACAACTGGACGTCCACCGCTCGCGCGCAATTGATCAAGAGCCTTAAGGAGTGCGCGCCGGTGGCACAGGATTGCGGCGTGTTCCTGAGCTTGGAAGGCCACCAACTGGTGACGCTCGAAAGCGCGGAGGTGACGGCCGAGGTGCTGGACGCCGTGGACAGCCCGTGGGTGACCAGCGACTACGACAGCGCCAATTGGCTGACGTTGAAAGAAGCCTTCGACCCCACGCCGGCCATCAACCATCACTTCGACGTGCTCGGCAAACACATCGTCAGTTGCCACGCCAAGGACGTCTGGCTGGAAGACAAGCTGTCGATCCACATTCAAGATGGCTGCCCTGGCAAGGGCAATCTCGACTTCCGCACCGTCATCATGCGCATGGAAGCGCTCTCGCCGGAATACCCGATCTTGCCCGAAGGCAACGTCACCGAGGACCTGCCTGAGGTGGTGGCGCTCTTCCGGGGGCTGGCGGACGAGTTGGGGATCAAGATCCTGGAAGCACATGCCTGAGCTGCGTTTTGCCGCACCAAAGGAACGACGCGTGGCCGTGATTACCGGCGGCGCGCGCGGGATTGGCGGCGCCACCGCCGTGCGCCTGGCGGAAGCCGGCCGTGATGTGGTCATTGCCGACCTGCTGGCGGCCGAAGCCGCCGACACCCTGGCCCAGGTGCGGGCCTTTGGCCAGCGGGCGCTGTTCATCCCGACTGACGTGGGCGACGAGGCAGCCGTGCAGGCCCTGGCGGACCGCACCGTGGCCGAGTTTGGCCGGCTGGACATCCTGGTGTGCTGCGCCGGCATCTTCGGCAAGGAAGCGCCCTATTTGGACATCCCGGCCGAGGTGTTTGAGCGCGTGCTGCGCATCAATGTCCTGGGGGTGCACTTCGCCCACCGGGCCTGCCTGCCGCACATGCTGCGCCGCGGCTGGGGCCGCTGCGTCACCATCACCTCCGGCGCGCGCCTGGGCGCCACGCACAATGTGCCCTATGGGGTGAGCAAGGGGGCGGTCTGGTCGTTTGTGCAGGCGCTGGGCAACGCCTACCCCGACAAGAATGTGTTTGTCAACGGCGTGGAGCCCGGCCGGGCGCTGACGCAGATGGTCATCCCGCGCTTTGATCAGGCGCACCTGGCCAATCCCCCCGGTGTGCCCATCGGCCGCTATTCCGACGCCAACGAAGTGGCGGAGGTGATTGAGTTTCTCACCTCCGAGCGCAACACATATACCACCGGCGCAGTGTGGAGCTCCAAGGGCGCCAGCGGCTGGAGCTAAACGGCGGCTTGCGCAGCCCATCGCAGAGAGTCATTGAAAAAATCATATCGAACAGGGCAGTCGATGAAATCGACTGCCCTGTTC
>JAYTFQ010000340.1:0-1512 GCA_043734225.1 Anaerolineales bacterium
GCATCAGCAGGCGGGCCTGGGGCGCGTTGCGGGCGTGCAGGGCCTGGGCGATCAACAGATGGTAGTGCGCGGTGCTGACGGAGCGGCTGACTTCCATGCGGCGCCGGCGGCGGCTTTCCAAGAACAGTTCGTGCACGCCTTCAATGGTGCGGTACAGGATGGGGTTGCGGGCCGCGCGGGCGATGTGCCGGTGAAAGAGCACATCCAGCTCGGCAAAGTCGCCGCCCTGCTGCGCCTGGGCTTCCATTTGCCAGGCCAGGTTTTCAATTTCGTTGAGCTCGTCTTCGGTGCCGCGCTCGGCCGCCAGGGCGGTCAGCTCGGGCTCCAGGATGCGGCGCGTTTCGGCCAGGGCCACCATCTGCCCGGCGCCGACATCTTGAAAGTGGCTGGAGATTTCGGTGGAGGGGCGCGTGCTGGCCACGAACACGCCGCGGCCATGCTCGATTTTGACCAGACCAATCGACTGCAGCGATTGGAGGGCTTCGCGCACCGAGCCCGTGCCCACTTTCAGCTCCTGCGCTAGGCGTGTGATGCTGGGCAGGCGCGTGCCGGGCAGCCAATCGCCGCGGCGGATGCGCTCCTGCAGCTCCTCGAAGACGCTGGTGTAGACGGGGTGACCGCGCGCCCGGCTCTGCTCACGGCGGGTCGCCTGACGCACCTCCAGGCTGGTCGCCGGGTTCAACCTGTGACTGGCCGCCTGGTCGAGCTCGGGGCCGGTGGTGGTCGCGCCGTCAGGTGGAATGGTCGGGGTCACTTAAAGGTGATCTCCCAAATCACGCCTTTGCCGCCATTCTCAAGCAGGTAATAGCGATTCTCGATCAGGACCGCCGCGACCGGGTTTTGGAAACCACGCGCGATTTGGGTGGTGACGGATTGATAGTTATCGCCGGCCGCGGTTTTGGTGAGCACCATGTGCAGCAGGTCTTCACCATTGTCGGTGAGGTTGCCGCCGGCCGCGCCCCAACTGGAGATCAGCAGGCTGAGGTGGGTGCTATCACCCAGCAGGTCGGCCGGCAGTTTGGCATCGGTGGCGAACACCAACCCGAGCGGCGAGCGATGCGGCGTGAAGGTGTTGAGCGACTTGCCCTCAGCGGCGGCATTGTGCGACGTGCCATCGTCGGCGCGATACTCGGTGGAAGCCGGCCCCAGGTTGATGACGGGGTCGGTGAAATTGCCAGGCGCCTTGGGAAAGGTGGGGTCAGTGTGATAGGTGCCGCGCTGCACGGCCACAAAGTCGGCGTTCAGGTGCTTGTCGTTCAAGGCGTTGTAATTCGGGAATTGCTGCGGGTTGTCGTTCAGCCCAAAACGCCAGGGGAAGCCATAATTCAGCCCCTGGCGGATCCAATTGAGCTCGTCTGGCCAATCGGCATCGGGGCCGTTGTCGACCGCGAAAAAGTCGCCATTGGGCGCGAACGCCAGGTCAAACGCGTTGCGCGTGCCGCGCGCATACACCACGCCCAGGGTGGCCAGCGCGGCCTCGTCATTGGGCAATTGCAGATTGTCGGCGTCGCT
>JAYTFQ010000341.1:0-3154 GCA_043734225.1 Anaerolineales bacterium
GCCACCTGGAACACCTCGGTGATGATGACCAGCGCCGCCAACGCCACCCTGCTGGGCAACACGGCGCCAATCTGGGTCAGCCTGGTGGCGCTGGTATTATTCAAGGAAAAACTGGGCCGAGTGTTCTGGGCCGGGCTGGCGCTGACCATGGCCGGCGCCGTGGTAATCCTGGGCGGCGATTCGCTAAACAGCGTGTTACATCCCACCTTGGGATTAGGGGATCTGCTGGCCATGACGGCCGGGGTGTTCTACGGCGGTTTTCTGCTGGCCACGCAGCGGGCGCGCGAGGGGCTGAATTCGCTGCTCACCTGGTGGGTGGCCGCTTGTTTCAGCGGGCTATCACTGCTGGTGATCACCCGCTTGTTACACGAGCCGCTGACCGGCTATTCGAGCGCCGGCTACTTGAGCATGATTGCCGCGGCGCTGGTCAGCCAGGTGGCCGGCTATCTGGCCATCAGCTATGCCCTGGGCTATCTGCCGGCCTCCATCGTCTCCCCGACCCTGCTGGGCCAACCGGTGCTGACCGCGCTGCTGGCGGTGCCGCTCTTGGGCGAGCCCATTACCTGGACCCAGGTGGCTGGCGGGGCGTTGGTGCTGGCGGGTATCTGGGTGGTTAACCGGCCGCGAAAGGCACAGCCGATGTTGGCGGACAGCGCGTAGGGCATTCACCACTGAGTTTGCGGAGCGCGCAGAGAAAGACTGAAACCGAAAAGTGCCAGCGGCGGCGAGTGTTACTTGCCGGCGCTGGCTCTTTTCGGTTTTAAATGATACCGAAGGCGCGCACGGGGAAGGTGCCCATGCCGCGCACTTTCACTGGAACCGCGAAAAATTTGAAGTGGTCGTCGGGCAGGCTGTCCAGCCGGGTGAGATGCTCGGCGATAGGGATGCCGGCGCGCAGCAGGGTGGTGTGCACCGGGCGGTGCCCGTCGTCGATGTCGT
Organism: Anaerolineales bacterium; assembly: GCA_043734225.1. GTDB lineage: Bacteria > Chloroflexota > Anaerolineae > Anaerolineales > UBA6663 > JAYTFQ01. The sequence continues at coordinate 940 of JAYTFQ010000341.1, forward strand.
CAATATTGAGCGAGTCGATGCCCACCAGGGCGGCGCCGCCGTCGCGCAGGCGTGCGGCCGCGTCGGCGGTGAGGAACGAATGTCCTTCGAAGTATTGGTCGCTCTTCCAATGGCGCGACCAGCCGGTATGCACTAGCACCGCCTTGCCGCGCAGGTCCAAGCCGGCAAAAGCGGCGGCAGTGATGGCCCGCCCCGCGCCGGGCGCCACACGCACCACCAGCGCGTCCAGGTTGGCCAGGCTGGCCAGGGGCTGGTCGGCCAGGTCAACCCCATCGGCGAAGCGATGGAAAGGCGTGTCGACGTAGGTGCCGGTATTGGCTACCATGTCGATGCGGCCGATGTTGAATTCGGTGCCGGGGGCGTAGTGGCTGCGCGAATCTTCGCGGCTGAGATAGTCGCAGATGACGGGCGCGGGCAGGCCCTTGTAGGTGACCAAACCATTCTCAACAGTGTGGCTGACGTCTATTAGAGTCATTAAAGCAGCATCCTCACGCGCGGGTCTTGGCCCAACTCGGCATAGATGGCGTTGAGTTGAGCCTGGCTGGTGGCGGTAAAAGTGACCGTGACGCCCAGATACTTCCCGCCAGCACTGGGGTTGGTGGTGACCGGCGGATGCTGCGCGAGCTCGGGGACATGCTTGCGCACGACCGCCAGCACCCAGTCCGCAAAGCCTTCGCCGCCGCCGATGGCTTTGAGCGGGAACTCGGCGGGAAATTCCAGGTAAGACTCTTGCGCAGCGGGTTCGTCTTCAGGTTCGGGCATAGGCGACGTCTCAGGCCAGTTGTTTCAGACTGTCTAGCAGCGTGGCCGTGGCGTGGGCCACCTCGGCCACGGCCTGATCAAAGGCCAGGGTATTGGCGCGCGACGGGGCGCGAAAGCCGCTGACCTTGCGGATGTACTGCAAAGCCGCAGCGCTGATCTCGGCCTGGGTGACGGGCTCGGCGGCCAGGGCGGCGGGACGACGGAGCTGCTTGATCGAGCGGCACATCGCTAACCTCTCATTCTCATCAGCGCCCATTCATAGAGCTGCTGATAGCCACGGGCGGAGCGCGCCCAGGAAAAGTCTTCTTGCATGCCGTTGCGCTGCATGGCCAGCCAGCTGGGCCGGTCGACGTTGTAGATGTAAAGAGCGCGCTGGACGGCGTCCCAAAAAGCGCCCGAGCTGTAGCCGGTGAAGGAGAAGCCGGTCAGAGTGTCGTGGACGGTGTCGACCAATCCGCCGGTGGCCCGCACCACCGGCACGCTGCCGTAGCGCATGGCGATCAGTTGACCCAGCCCGCACGGCTCGAAGCGGGAAGGCATAAAGAACAGATCGCTGCCGCCATAAATGAGCTGGGCCAGGACCGGATCGTAGCCCAGGAAGGCGGCCATCTTGTCGTGATGGTAGGCGGCCAGATCGGCGAACATGCCTTCGTATTCCGCCGCGCCGCTGCCCAGCACGATGAACTGGGCCGGGCCGGCATAGTCGTTCATCAGCTGATGGATGACATGCCCGGTGATATCCAGGCCCTTTTGCCAATCCAGCCGCGTGACCATGGCGGCCAGGGGCACATCATCGCGCTGGGGCAGGCCGGCGCGGGCCTGCAGGGCGCGCTTGTTGGCGATGCGCTGCTCCACCGTCTCAGCGGTGTACTGCACTGCCAGGCGCTGGTCGCGGGCGGGATCATAGACGTCGTAATCCAAACCGTTGAGGATGCCGTGCACGTCATATTGGCGATAGCGCAGCAGCCCATCCAGGCCGGCCCCGCCGGGGCCGGTGAGAATCTCGTGAGCGTAGGTGGGGCTGACGGTGTTGATCAGGGTGGCGTGGTAGATGCCGCGCGCCATGAAATTCACCTGGCCGTACGTTTCCTCCAGCAAACCGTGGGTGGCGACGTCCAAATCGTTGAGGACGCTCCAGGCGCCGCGGCCCTGGTGCGCCAGGTTGTGAATGGTGAACAGGCTGCCGATGCCGCGAAAATCGTCGCTGGATTGGCCGGCGGTGGCCAGCCAGGTGAGGGCCGGTGCGGTGTGCCAATCGTGCGCGTGCACCAAGTCCGGCCGCCAGCCCAACACGCGGGTCAGCTCCAGCGCGGCGCGGCTGTAAAAAGCGAAGCGATAGGGATCGTCGCCGTAGCCGTATAGCTCGGGTCGGTCGAACAGCGAGCGCTCGGCAATGAAATACACCGGCACCTCGCTGCCGGGCAAGCGGCCCTCGTATACCCCCGCCGGCCAA
>JAYTFQ010000342.1:0-3065 GCA_043734225.1 Anaerolineales bacterium
TATGGCAGGCTGAGCAGATGCGATTCTGTTCTTTATCCGCCACATCCGCGTACCAAGCTTTTCTCTTTCTTACGGTGTCGGGGTGGCGTCCGCGCCGCCGTTGCCGCCTCCACCGCCGCCGCGCCCGCCAAAGGTGGTGCCGGCCGGCAGAACCTGGATTGAATCGGCCGTGACGTTGCCCGCCGCATCGCGCTGGCCGCGCACGGTAATGGTTGTGCCCACCGTCACGTCCGACACGGTGCCGGTGATCGTCTTCATGAAGGTAGTCGCGGCGCCCAGGGTGACCGTGGTGACGTTCTGGGCTGTGCTCACCTGGATGGTGTTGCCGTCAACGCTCTTCACCGTGCCGAACACGCCGCCGCCGAACCCGCCGCCAGCGCCGCCGGCCCCGCCGGCGCCGTTGCCGCCGCGGCCATTGAAGAACGAATTGCGCACCGCCGTCACCTGGTTGCGCTCATAAATGGTGCCGCCATAAAACGCCCCGGCCCCCACCGCCGCGCACAACACGATCACGCCAATAATGTTCCCAATTGTTTTGCCCATTGTCTCTCGCTCCTTGGACCCTCGTCCGCCCCTGGCCTATTTCAGTTACGTTTTCAATCGCCTACTGGGCCGGCCTCCTGGCCGCACCCCTCTTTGTCTTTCTCTTTATCTTTCTCTTTTTCTCTCTCTTGCTCTTTCCCCCATACCCCCACACCCCCATACGCCCTCCGCACTACCCTCCCGGCCTCAACCCCCCCAACCCGCCGCCGCCGCCGAACCCGCCACCGCCGGCGCTGGCGGCGGTCGTGGCATTCAGCACGATGGTATCGCCGTCGCGCAGTTGCCCGCCGGTGATCTCGGTCTGGGTATCGTTGCTCAAGCCCACCTGCACTGTCACGGCGATCTGCTGGCCTTCAAACAGCACAGTCACCGTCCGCTGCCCGCCGGTCACGTGGATGGCGCGGTTGGGCACCAGCAGCACGTTGCTCTTCTTGTCTGTCACCACCGCCGCCGAAGCCGTCATGCCCGGCTTCAGCGCCGCGTCCGGATGCTGGATCACAACCGTCACCGGAAAGTTCACCACGCCCTGGGTGCTGGTGCCCAGATAGCCAATGCTTGAGACGGTGCCGGTGAAGGTCTTGCCCTGCACCGCGTCCAGGCTCAGGTCCACTTCCTGCCCCACCTTCAGCCGGTTGATGTCCACTTCCGAAACGCTCACCGACACCTGCAAGCTGCGCAGGTCGGCCAGTTGCACTGCCACAGTCCCCGGCGTCACCGCGTCGCCCGAGTTGCTGTCCACCGCCACCACCGTCCCGGTGAAGGGCGCCACCACCGTCAGCTTGGCCAGGTTGGCCTGGTCCACCGCGATCTTGGCTTTGGCCGCGGCGATATCGGCATCGCTGGCGCCGGCTTTCAGCTTGGCCAGGTCGGCCTGGGCCTGCTTATAGTTGGCCTGAGCCACCGTCAATTGCTGTTGGGTCAGCTGCACCTTGGCCTGGTCCGGCCCGGCCAGGGCGCTGTTGAGCTGGTTCTGGGCCTTATCGTAGGCCGTTTGGGCCGCGGACAGCAAGCTGTTCTTGCCTTCCTGGTCGCTCTGGAAGGTCAACTGCAGCGTGGCCTGCTTGTCGGCTAGCACCTTCCAGTCGCTGTAGGCGTTCTGCGCCGAGGTCTTGCGCGCGTCGGTCGGGTCGGCGTTGGCCTTGGCCTGCAAGTCTTGATATCGTTTCCAATAGAAGTCGGTCAGCCAATAGTTTTGCGTGTACTGCTGCACCGACGAGCTGACGTTGGCCAGTTGGGCGTTGGCCGAGGCCTGGTCCAACGCCACCTTGGTGGTGTTCACTGCGTCATACAGGCTCTGCCCGGCCGGGTTGAGGGCATAGCTGATATTGCGCTGGGCGGTGGTGATGGCCTGCTGGGCGGTCACCAGCGCCAACTCGCTGTTGGCGATTTGGGCGTCGGTGGCCGGGGTGGTCAGGTTGGCCAGGGTCTGCTGGTCGGTCAGCAGTGCGGCCTGGGCCTGGACGATGGAGGTGTCCAGCTTGGCCGGGTCCACCGACATCAGCACGTCGCCGGCGTTCACCGGGTCGCCGACCTTCACCTTCACCTGGCCCACGATGCCGTTCACCTGCCAGGCCACGTTGCCGGTCTGCGGCGAGGCCAGCGAGCCGGAAGCCGCCACCGAAGCCGTCAGCGTCCCGCTGGACACGGTGGTGGTTTGCAGGTTGGCGGTGGCGCTGGTTTTCGAGGCGTTCAGCCGCTGGTAGGCGTAGTAGCTGCCGCCGCCCAGCACCGCCAAAACAATCACAATCATGACAATTCGTCGGGCCATAACAGCCTCTCCTCACTCGCCGCTGTTCAGTTCAGCCAGCGACCACACGCCGCCCGTTCCCAGGCGCGTCATCACCACCGCCCCCAGCGCCACGGCGCCGATGAGCAGCACGATGACCCAGCCCGCGAACGGAATGCGGCCCAATGCAAATACCAGCAGCAAGCCCAGCCCAAAATCCAGCATCGGCGCGGCGACGGCCAGCCCGGCGGCGCGCCGCAGCCCGCGGCCCAAGGCCAGCGCCAGCCCCACCACTACCGCCCACACCGCCAGCAGCAGCGCGCTGATCAGCACAATCGTCAACGGGAACAGCGCGAAGGTGAACAACCCCAGCGCCACTAGCAGCACCAGCAGCACCATCGCCAGCGCCCCAATCCCAAACAGTTGCAGCCAGCGGCGCCCGGAGGCTGTGAAGGCATCGCGCACCACGCTCAGCCGGCGCGGCAGCACCAGCAGGGTGAGCAGGCCGGCCAGGTATAAGAAGCAAAAGGCCCCCAGCGCCGAGGCCAGCCCGCGCCAGCCCGCCAGGTGCCGGCCGAACGGGCCAAAACGCTCAAACGGTCCGCGCCCAAATGGACCCAGCAAGATCCCCAGCGGCCCCAAGGCGCGCCCCGCCTCACCCGCCCCGGCATCGAGCTGCCCGGCCACCAGGCTGGACACGACCACCACCGCCACAGCCGCCAACACCAGCCCACCCAGCAGGATTATTCCGCGTCGCGTCATGTGCTCATCACCAAATCAACCTCACTAACCCTCT
>JAYTFQ010000343.1:0-7915 GCA_043734225.1 Anaerolineales bacterium
CCCCCTTTCCGCCACAACTTCCTCGCTATCCTTGGCTGCCTGGCTATTTACTTTTTTACCTTGAAGCGCATATGCGTCACCCCCGGCGCTTCGGTCAGCTCGATCTGCTCTAGCTCGATCGGGTGCGGGCCGAGGTGATCAAAATAGCGCACGCCCTGCCCCAGCAGCACCGGGATCAGGTCGATGCCGATTTCGTCCACCAGCCCGGCGCGGATGGCCTGCTGCACCACATTCGCGCCGTCCACAATCACCACCTTGTCGCCGGCCACGGCCTGGGCCTGGGCAATGGCGGCCTCCACCCCCTCGGTCACAAAGGTAAACGGCGTGCCTTCCTTGCTCAGCCAGGCGGCCGGCGCCTCGTGCGTCACCACAAACACCGGCACATCCACCGGGTGCCGTCCGCCCCAGCCGTGCGTGTTATCGAACTGGCGCCGGCCGGTGACCAGCGCCCCGGCGGCGCGCACGCGCCCGTGCAGCACCTCGGCGCTGGCCGGCGAGACCTTCACCGTCATACCGCCCGGAAAGTGATAGGCCGTGTCGCCGCTCGACATCCATTTGAACACGTGCTGCACATCATCGCCCGGCCCGGCGATGAACCCATCCAGCGAAGTTGAGAAACCCGTCACCACTTTGCCCATGTCGAAGTGTCCTTTGTGAGCCGATTCTATCCCGAAAAAACAAACTGGCGCGGCGCTTGATTAGCCGCGCCAGTTTTGTTTTTTGGCCCAGCGCCGGCGTTCAGGGCGATCAAAAAAGTCAAGGCTGGTTTGGCCGAAATAAATACCGTGGCCCGACGCCCGCAGGGGTCGAGCCACGGTATTTATTTCGGCCGGCATATTGCGCTGGGCTGAGCCGTTGCCGAGGGGTTATATTTTGTTCAGGCCTGCAGCCGCTCCAACCGCTCCTCCAGCCGGTCGGCGCGCTCGTTGGCCCCGCCCTCCATGCCGTCCGCCAGCATCCCGTCGCGGTCGTCGCGCGTGTTGAAGCGCGAGGTGGTCAGCGTCGTCGGGCCGTCGTGCTCCGCAAACGTCATCGTGTCCAGGCCGATGTGGCCGGGCAGCCCTCCCATTCAAAGGTCCAGGTGTTGCGCTCCGGCGACACCAGCTCGCGGAACTCGCCGCGGAAGGCTTCTTCGCTGCCGTCCGCCCGGCGGTCGATGAAGTGCCCCGCAAGGAATATTATCGCCGAAATGAGATGCTGGGGCCGGACGAATGTCTGGCCCCAGCATCCCATTTCGGCCAATCGTCGTCGAAGCGTTGAGATAGCGCCTGTTCCGTGGCACCTGCGCGTATGCTATCCTTACCCCATGGTCAAAATGAGCTTACGCAAACGCCCCCTGCTGGCCGCCGTGGCCATCCTGGCGCTGGCCGTGCTGCTGGCCGCCGCTGCCCTTGCCGCCTTTGGCCGCCTGGCGGGCGCGCCCGCATCGCCCAGTTGCGGCAACAGCCAGCCGGCCAGCGCGCCGGCCACCCAGCCCGCCACCGCCGCCGGCTACGCCGCCCTGGGCGATGCTCTGTATGACCAGGGCAACTGCGCCGGCGCCATCGCCGCCTACAGCCGCGCCGTCGCGCTCGACCCCGAATCGGCCGAGGCCTACAACAACCGCGCCTACACCGAGATGGCCCAGCACGATTACGCCAGCGCCCTGCCCGATCTGAATACGGCGATTGAGCTGCGGCCGGACTACGTCAACGCCCTCATGAACCGCGGCGACATCTACAACTACTATTACGACATCGATTACGCCAAGGCCATCGCCGATTACAACCGCGTGCTGGCCTTGCCGCACGACCACACCTCGGTCTGCGGCCACCGCCTGCTGGCCCAGCACCACGGCTGGGATCTGGGCGTGCTGGTGACAGCGGCGCTGCAGCTCGGCGCGGCGGGGTGCGGATAAGAGCGTGTGGGAGTGAGGGAGTGTGGGAGTGTGGGGGTAAGAGCTAAAAGGCGGGAGGCGGGAGGCAGGAGCGGCCGTCAGCGGGCCGCGCTGTTTTTGATAAAGTGAAAGAAGGCCGCTCGGTTCAGTTTTGATCATTGAACACAAGAGCATTCGCGCCATCGCCAAGGCGTTGGGTCACGGGCACGACACGGTGGCCGAGGCCCTGACCGCTGCGCGCGATCCGGCGGTCCCGCGGTCCAGCTTGAGCGTGCCCCGCGCGGCGCCAAAGTTGGGCGAGCACAAAGCGCGGATTGAGCAACTGGCAGCGGAAAACGCCACGCGGTCCCGCCAACAACGCCATACGGCGCACAAGATTTAGCAGGCACTCTTGCCGCACGGTTACATCGGGAGCGAGGTGAGCGCCCGGGGCAACGGCGCGCACTTGCGCAAGCTGGCGGCGAACAGGAGGAGCAGAACTCCATGAACGAGCCAACCACGTCGAGCGCGTTCGCACAAGATTATCCAACAAAGCCCGTGCGGGTCATCGAGCCGTTTGGGGCGGGTGGCGGGGTTGACGTGATAGCCCGCGCCGTCAGCCACAAGCTCTCCGAGCTGTGGGGCCAGCCCGTCATAGTGGAGAACCACCCCGGTGAGGGAAGCACGGCGGCGCCCGCCCTCGTGGCCAGGTCGCCGGCCGATGGTTACACGCTGCTGGTGAATACCAGCGCGCAGGCATACAGTGCGGCGGTCTTGAAGCACCTCGCGTATGATCCGTTGAAGGATTTCATCCCGATCGCGCCACTCACCCGCCAGCCCTACGTGCTCGTCGCGGGCCAGCCGGTTGGCATCGCCAGCGTCGGCGATCTCATTGCCCTGGCGAAGGCCAGGCCGGGTGAGCTCAAGTTCGGCTCCTCGGGCATGGGCACCGGCACGCATTTGGGGGTTGAGAGATTCAATCTCGATGCGGGCATCAAGGCAGTGCATGTCCCTGCCCGACCGGGCGAGGCCATCGCCGATACGATTGCCAATACGGTCACAGGCCGCACGGCGTACCTGATGGCCCCCGTGCCGACCGCGCTGCGTGATATTCACGACGGCAAGCTCATTGCGCTGGGTGTAAGCACCGCACGGCGCTCGTTTTTGCTGCCGGAAGTGCCGACGATCGCGGAGGCGGGCGTTGCCGGCTATGACTACCCAATTTGGTACGGCGTATGGGCGCCGGCTGGCACTCCGGCGGGCGTGGTTGACAAACTTGCGCAGGACATCGGCCGCGCTCTGGCTGCGCCGGATCTGCGTGATTGGCTCGCGCAGCATGGGGCCGACCCGATGAGCATGACGCAGCTCGAGTTCGAGCGCTTCGTGCTGAGCGAAAGTGAAAGCGCGGCGCGAATCATGAAAGCCGCTGGGATTAAGCCACAATAGTGGTTCAGTATTTATCTTTTTCTCAGCACCCTCAAATCCAGCGGCCCCGTCACCACCACGCTCCCCTTGCGCGGCCGCTCGCCCAGCGCCCCTGCCACTCGCTCAATCAGCCAATCGTGCGGCGGCAGGTCGTCATTGCGGCTTTTGAATTCGTCCATCCACACCCGCAGATCGGCCACGCCGTCCATCACCCGCTCCACCGGCATGCGCTCGCGCCGCACGAATTGCAGGGGCGGCCGCGGGCCGCGGCCCGCCCCGCCCGGGCGCCGCGTCATCTGGGCCACGGCCTGGTCGGCGGCGCGGCCGTCGGCGAACTGCTCGCGCATGACGCCGATGGGCTCGGCGGCGCCGCCGCGCACCACTGCCACCCGCCGGTGAACATTCGACGGCCGCAGGTCCAGCGCCAGGCCGCCCGGCCGCAGTACCCGCCAGGCTTCACGAAGGGCATGCACCATGCCCGTGTGGCTAATTCAACACAGCGACCAGGCGAACACCACCCGGTCAAACGACTCATCCGCAAAGGCCAGCTGCTCGGCCTGGCCCACGCGGTAGCGCACGTTCTTGGCCAGCCGCGCCGGCAGCAGCGCGGCTCGCTGCCGGCGCGCACGGCGGATGCTGGGCGCGTCCGGGTCGATCGCCTCAACCAGCGCGCCCAGCCGCGCCAGCCGCACCGTCAGCCGCCCATCGCCGCAGCCGATCTCCAGCACGCGCGCCCCGCGCCAGCCGCCCAGCGCGCGCAGGGCGCGCAATTCGTTTTGCTGTGGGTCCGTGATGACGGTCATGCTTGGCTCCTGGTGGCGGCGAGTGCTGCACCGTAGCGCCATTATAGGCCGCTGGCGCCGACGTGGTATATTTCCCGCCGGTCAATCACTTCAAGGAGCGCCCTATGGACATCCACGCTGTCATTCGCTCGCAGTATCTCGCCGCGCTGGAGATGCTCAAGCAGCCCCTGCTGGTGTGCCCGGAGGATATGTGGAACAACCCGGCCGACCACAACCGCACCTGGTATGTGGCCTACCACGCCCTGTTCTTTACCGACTATTACCTGCACGACAGCGAAGACGACTTCCAGGTGCATGCCGGCCTGCCGGATGACCGCCTGGACCTCAGTGGCGCCCTCGTCAGCCGGGCCGAGGTGCTCGACTATCTGGCCTATTGCCAGGCGCGGGTGGCGGCGCAGGTGCCGCGGCTCAACCTGGAGGCCCCGTCCGGCTTTGGGCGGCGCCAGTTCGACAAGCTGGAGCTGCAAATCTACTCCATCCGCCACATCCAGCAGCATGCCGGCGAGCTCATGGAGCGCATCGGCGCGCGCGTGCCGATTGAAGTGGATTGGGTGAGCGTGGCGCCCGGAAGCTAATTCACCGAATACATTGGGAAAAACGTGTGCCACGCTTCGCGCGTGGCACACGTTTTTCCCAAGCCTTTCAGCGCGCTGCCAGCGGCGCGATGTAGCCCAGGATAAAGATGAAGTGCGCCGCCCCGGCGGCGCTGACGAACAGGTGCCACAGCTCGTGGAAGCCAAACACGCCCGGCACGAAGTTAGGCCGGCGCGTGGCGTACACAATCGCGCCGACCGAATACAGCAGGCCGCCGGCCAGCAGCCAGCCAAACGCCGCCAGCGGCAGCGCCGCCAGCAGCGGCTGAACGCCCACCACCCCCAGCCAGCCCATCAGCAGGTACAGCGCCACCGTCAGCCAGCGCGGGGCCGTGATATAGAAGAGTTTGACAACGATGCCGATGAGCGCCAGCAGCCAGATGCCGCCCAGCAGCCCCCAGCGCCACGCGCCCGTGAGCACGATGACGCACACCGGCGTGTAGGTGCCGGCAATCAGCAAGTAGATGGCTACGTGGTCGAGCTTGCGCAGCCACAGCTCGCGGCTGGGCGAGGTCTTCACCAGGTGGTAGGTCGCGCTGGCGCTGAACAGCAGCACCAGGCTCAGACCATAGATCAACAACGCCAGCCGGTCGGGCAGCGCCGCCGGCCGGGCCACCAGCACCAGCGCGCCCAGCAGCGCCGCCAGCGCCGTGGCCAGATGTGTCAGCCCGCTGATCGGGTCTTTGAAGAGGGCCTGCAAACGTCGCATCACGCCGCAGTATACTGCATCGCGCCCGCGCTAACCTTCAAGATTAATCCACGAAGGACACGAAGGGGCACGAAAAGAACAAGCCTGCTGCTGCCGGCGCTCCCTGCCCAGCAGCGCAACACGTGAGCATATCTGTTTCTCTGTTTCTCTCTCTCCCCTTCCTTCGTGTTTCTTCGTGTCCTTCGTGGATTCCTGGTCTTCGGATTAGGTATAATGCACTCATCGAAGCCACCACTCAGCACGGCTACCTCGTCCTGGCAGACATCTCCGGCTACACCGCCTATCTGGCGGGCGTGGAGCTGGATCACGCCAACGGCATCCTCAGCGATTTGCTGCAAATCATCGTCGAGCGCTTCACGGCCCTGCTCACCCTCTCCAAGCTGGAGGGCGATGCCGTCTTCGCCTACGTCCCCGCGGCCCGGCTGCCGCGCGGCGAGCTGCTGCTGGAGCTGCTGGAGAGCACATACGCCGCCTTTCGCGACCGGCAAGCCGGCATCAAGCGCCGCACCACCTGCCAGTGCAACGCCTGCCGGCGCATCCCGGACCTCGATCTTAAGTTGATCGTCCACTACGGAGATTTTCTGCGCCAGGACGTGGGCGGCATCCCCGAGCTGCTAGGCTCGGATGTGAACCTGATCCATCGCCTGCTGAAGAATCATATCAGCGAAGCGACCAGCTGGCGCGCCTACATGCTCTTCACCGCCGCCAGCCTGCGCCAACTGGGCCTGACCCTGCCCGACGCGCATACCCAGGCCGAAAGCTACGAGCACCTGGGCGAGGTGCAGACCTTCAGCTTCGATTTGCACGCCCGCTACGCCGCGCTCACCGATGCCCGGCGCGTGTTCGTGGCCGACGACGAGGCTGACCTGGTGCTCACCCAGGACATCGCCGCGCCGGCGCCGGTGGTGTGGGATTGGCTGAACGACCCCCAAAAGCGCAGCCTGTGGATGCACGAGCGCACCTGGAAAGCCGGCGAGCGCCCCAACGGCCGCACCGCCGCCGGCGCCCGCAACCACTGCGCCCACGGCAGCACCACCGCCATCGAGACCATCCTCGATTGGCGGCCTTTCGACTACGTCACCGCCGAGCAATTTCCCCAGCCCAAGGCGCGCCTGGTGGAAACCATTCAGCTTGAAACCCTGCCTGACGGCCGCACGCGCCTGTCGGATCGCCTGCGGCTGGAGCTGGACGACCTGCCCTGGGTGAAGCGCCCCTTCGTCCGGCACACCGTCACCACCGAGGCCAAATACAAGTCGGACGAGATCCACGCCACCCTGGCGCGGCTGATTGAAGCCGAGCAGCGCGAAACCACAAAATAAGAACTTTTGAAAAATCGCATCGAGCCGAACAGTCGTTGAAATCGACCGTTCGGCTCGATGCGATTTTTCTATAATTTCTATTTTAGTAGCGCCAGCAACAGCTGCGCCAGGATGATCTTGGCGATCATCGCCACCGGGTACACGCTGGCATAGCCCACGTTCGGCTCCTCGGTGCCGGCGCTTTCTAGCGCGAAGCCCAGCACCGCCGGCTGCGTTTGCAGCCCGGCCAGCATGCCGGCGAGCGGCCCCATGGGGATCTTCAGCAGCCGGTGCCCCGCCCACAGCATGGCCGCGGCCGTCAGCGTGGTCACCAGCGCCCCCACCAGGAAGATGGCCAGCCCGACGCCGTGGGCCAGGGTGGTGAAGAAGGCGTAGCCGGCGCGCGTGCCCACGCCTGCCAGGAACAGGATCAGCCCCAGTTGCCGCAGGGTCAGGTTGGCGCTGTACGGCAGGCTCCACACCAGCGGGCCGGTGCGGTGCCGCGCGCCCAGCACCAGCGCCACAATCAGCGGCCCGCCGGCCAGCCCCAGCGTAATGGTCACCCCGCCCGGCAGCGGCAGCGGCAGCACGCCCAGCAGCAGCCCCAGCGCCAGCCCCAGCCCAAACGAGAGAATGTCGATCTCGCTCAGCGCCCGGTACGAGTCGCCCAGATAGGCACTGACCGCCGGTATGGTCTCCGGCTGGGTGAGCACCCGCACCCGGTCGCCCAGCTCCAGCACCGTGCCGCCGTGCGGCACAAACTCCACATCGCCGCGGCGCACGCGCGTCACCACCGCCCCAAAGCGCGCCGGCAGGTTCAGCTCGCTCAGCGGCAGCCCGGCCACCCGGGGGTCGGAGACGAAAATGCGCCGGTTGTCGAGCTGGCTGCGGTCCAAATCCAGGCGCTCGTCGCTGGGCTGGCCCAGGTAGGCCGCCACCCGCTCCAGCGCCTCCGGCGCGCCCACCACGCTCACGGTGTCGCCCACCTCCAGGCGGCTGCGGCCGTCGGCCACGCTCAGTTGGCCGGCGCGCCGCACCCGGCCAAACACCACCGCCCAGCCCTGGGCGCGGCTCAGGTCTTCAATCGAGTGCGCAGCCACGTCCGGGCGGGTCACCAGCACCGTGCGGTTGGTCACGTGGCCGTTATCGGCGGGCGCCCGATCTGGGCGGGGACTCTCTCCCCGCCGCCCCGCCGCCCCATGCCGCGTTGCCGTGCCGACCGGCGCCATGTC
>JAYTFQ010000344.1:0-1718 GCA_043734225.1 Anaerolineales bacterium
TTTCTATCTGTCGACTGGCTATGGCACTGTGGCCGGCACCACCAGCATCGCCCTGGGTTTCTATGACTGTCATCCGGTGCTGAAGCTGCTCAATCGCGAGACGCGCGGGTTCGAATACAGCTTCGAAGATCAGGTGGATCTGGTGCGGCACGAATTAGGCCACGCTTTCTCTTACGGCTACAAGCTTTACCGGCGCAAGGACTTCCGCGCCATGTTCAACGTGCGCGGCAATTATTTCAGAACTTATCCCGTCACCAACCGCTATGTTGAACGCGCCAACCCGTGGAGCCGCGACTTCGTCAACCCCAGCGGCGATCACTACGCGCAGAAGCACCCCGACGACGACTTCGCCGAGACGTTTGGCGTGTGGCTGCGCCCGCGCTACAACTGGCGGCGCGCCTACGCGCGCTACCCAGGAGCGCTGCGTAAACTGGAGTTTGTGGACACGATTGTGAAGGAGCTGCGGCGGCAGGCGCCAGCCATCGATCAAAAGCCGTACGTGTTCGAGCCGCTGGAAGAATTCAGCCTGACGGTGCGCCAGTTCCTGAAGGTCTCCAGCACCCAGGCGTACCGGCTGAAGGCCACCGGCTATATCGATGGCGACCTATTCGAGCTATTCTGGCAGTCGCCGGCACCACGCAGCCCGGCCCGCCGCCGGCGAGAGTATGTGCTGGCCGACAATTTCATCCGCAAGCACAAGCGCAACATCGTGGCCCAGGTTAGCCGCTGGACAGGCACTGACGAACTGGTGGTGAAGGATTTGATGGATAAGTGCAGCGCGCGGGCGCGGGCGCTGGACCTATGGGTGCGCAAGGATCAGCGCGAGAAGCAGTTGGTGGAGTTTACCTCGTATGTTTCTTACCACTGCGCCCTGTACGCGCTGAATGACAAGTTTCTCAACGGCGCTAACGGCCGGCACTAAATGTCAGGCAAACTGGAGTGAGATGGGGTGCCGGCTTTCGAGCACCGTGGCATACACGCCCAAGATTTTGTCGGCGATGATCGGCCAGGCGTAACCCTGCGCATGACGGGCCGCCTGCTCGCCCAACTCGCGGCGCAGCAGCCGATCCGTGAGGATCTCGCAAATGCGATCGGCCAACAGCTCTGGGTCGCTGTCCGGGACGTGAAAGCCAGTTTCGCCGTCGCGCACCAGGTAGGCCAACCCGCCCACTTCGGAGGCGATCACCGGCGTGCCGCAGGCCATGGCTTCCAGCGCCACCATGCCAAACGACTCATAATGTGAGGGCATAATCACGGCTTCGGCCGCGGCATAATAATCCGGCAGCGCATCCTGATCCTGGGCGCCGAGGAAGGTCACCAACTCGGACAAGTCCAACTCGGCCCGCAACTGCTTCAAGCGCTCCATCTCGGCATTCTGGCTGTCGCGGCTGTCGGCTTCGCCGCCAATGACCGCCACGGCCATGCGGTTGCATTCGCAGACACCCAAATCGCGCAGCCGCGCCACAGCCTGGAACAGCGTTTCAATACCCTTGAGGGGCTCAATGCGACCGACGAACAACAGCAACTGCAGAGCCGGATCGAGCCCCAAGCGGCGTTTGGCTTCGGCGGCCGGGCGCGGGTAGAACAAGTTCACGTCCACCCCCGGCGGCACCACGGTCACCCGGCGGACATCGGCCCGATACAGCCACTGCATTTGGGCCAACTCGGCCGGAGTGGCGGCGATGATGGCGTCGGCCTCGCGCAGCAGCTCGGTTTCT
>JAYTFQ010000345.1:0-2326 GCA_043734225.1 Anaerolineales bacterium
GGTGCCGGCCGGCACGGATTTTGTGCTGCCCATCGGGAAGAGCGAGATCAAACGTCCCGGCAAGGACGTGACCATCATCACTTATTCCAAGATGCTTCAAATTTCGCTCAAGGCGGCCAAGCTATTGGAGGCCGAGGGCATCGAGGCCGAAGTGATCGACCTGCGCACCTTGCGCCCGCTTGACATGGACCCGGTGTACGAATCATTCAAGCGCACCAACCGGGCGGTGGTCGTGGAGGAAGGTTGGCGTTCGTATGGCGTTGGAGCGGAAGTGGCGGCGCGCATTTACGAGGAGTGCTTTGACTATCTAGACGCGCCAGTGACGCGCGTGGCCCAGAAAGAAGTGCCCCTGCCCTATAGCGCCGACCTGGAAAAGAGCGCCATCCCCAACCCGAACGATGTGGTTGCGGCCGTGAAAGCGCTGCTCTAACATTGACATGTGCCGGGCGGTCCGCCGCCCGGCCATCGAGGAGACTCTCATGCCAGAATTAGTTCCCATGCCCAAATTAGGCTTCGACATGGCCGAGGGCACCCTGGTGCGCAAGGTCAAAAAGCAAGGCGAAACCGTTGCCAAGGGCGAAGTTTTGGCCGAGATCGAGACCGACAAGGCCACCGTCGAGGTCGAGTCGCCCGCCGGCGGCGTTATTAAAGGCTGGGTGGTTGAAGAGGGCCAGGCCGTGCCCGTGGGCGCGCTGATGGTCGTCATTGGCGCGGCCGATGAGGCAGTGGACCTGAATGCCATCCAGGGTACCGCGGCTGGGCCGTCCAGCGCCGCGCCGGCCCCGGCCGGTCCGCCTCCTTCGCGGCCCACGGGCGCCAACAGCAGCATGGAAGCCGCGGCCCCGGTCGCGATGACGCCGGCGGCCCAGCCGGCCGCAGCGCCAGTCACGCCCGCTGCCGCCGCCGCATCAACCGCGACCCCCACGCCCGGCGCTCCGGCTTCGCCCATCGCCCGCAAGATGGCGGCGGACGCCGGCATCGATGTCAGCCGGATTGCCGGCACCGGGCCAGGTGGACGCATCACCAAGAAGGATGTGGAGAATTATCTGGCCCATCCGCCGGCGGAAGCGGCGGCTGCGCCGGCCGCCTCGGCCGCCCCAGCCGCGCCAGTCGCGCCAGCCGCGCGCGAAGACCAGCGGGTGCCGCTCACCCGCATGCGCCAGGCCATAGCCCGCCGCATGACGGAATCGACCACCACTGCGCCGCAGTTCTATGTGTCCAGCGAAGTGGATATGGACGCGGCCATGGAGCTGCGCGCCCAGCTCAATACCCTGGCCACCGATGAAACCAAGGTGTCGGTCAACGACCTGATCATCAAGGCCGCGGCGCTGGCGCTGCGCGAATTCCCCAACCTCAACGCCAGCTACGCCGGCGATGCCATTATCCGCAAAGGCCACATCAACGTTGGCAACGCTGTGGCGCTGGAGACGGGCTTGCTGACCGTGGTGGTGCGCGATGCCGACCAGAAGCTCCTGTCGACCATCGCGGCCGAGATGAAGGCCATGGTAAGCCGGGTGCGCGCCAACAAGGTGCAGACGGCCGATATCGATGGCTCCACGTTCTCCATCTCCAACCTGGGCAAGTGGGACGTCAATAATTTCATTGCCATCATCAACCCGCCCGAGGCCGCCATCCTGGCCGCGGGCACGGTCAAGCCTATCCCGGTCATCAAGAATGGCGCGGTGGTCGCCAGCCAGCGCATGCTGATCACCGTCACCGCCGACCACCGTGTGACCGACGGGGCCGAGGCCGCGGCCTTCTTGCAGGCCATCAAACAAAAGCTGGAACAGCCGCTGCGCCTGGTCATGTAGGCCGGCAACCCGATCACGGGCTAACAGGAGAGCAAGAATCTATGACCACTACGGCGGCCACCTGGTTTTATCGCGCGCCCGAAAATGAGCCCTATTTGCTGTCTGAACGGGTCAACAGCTCGTTTTGGGAAGAGCGCCTGGGCGGCGTGTTTCTCAGCGTCACAAAAGCGGAGGCGCCTTTTAGCATGCAAGGCAGCTATAATGGCGCCGATGTCAAGCTGGATTGGGACACCAACAAGTGGATGCGCCTGGAAACCGCGCCGGCCTCGCCGGGACTGGCCAAGGGCCTGGGGAACATGCTCCACCGCGGCGCTGACTTCCGCTATGAAACGGCCGAGGGCCACACGGTTTGGGAGTGGTGGCTGGCCAACACCGACAAGCGCTGGCAGGAAATGCAGGGCAAGCCTGCCTTCCGCAACCCGGCCCGGATTAAGACGAGTAATTAATATTCGCGCCCGTTTCCCAGGAGGACCGCCCTATGACCGGCCAACTATCCCGCATTGCCGAAACTATGC
>JAYTFQ010000346.1:0-6234 GCA_043734225.1 Anaerolineales bacterium
CTCTCGCTCAGCGCGCGCCGGCGGTGTTTGCGCCGGGCTGCGTCTTCCCGCCGGGCGCCAGCGCGGCGGCCAGCGCCAGTGCCGGCCCCAGCAGGTAGCCGGCCCAAAACAGCAGCCCGCCGCCGGCCAGCAGCGCCAGGAACACCCGCGTGCGCCCGCGGCGCGGCCCCTGGCCCAGCGCCAGGCGCAGCGCCAGCGCCCCCAGCGCAATGGGCAGGGCGGCGAAGATCAGCGTGATGATCACCTCGCCATCCACCGGGGCGCGGCTGGCGGCCAGCGCCATTTGCGACAGCACAACGGCGCCGCTGCCCAGGAACAGCAGCCCGGCCAGGGCCGCCAGCCAGCCGGCCAGGTCCAGCCGGCGCCCGGCTGGGCGCTGGCCCGGCGCGCCAACAGCCCCAGCCCAACCAGCATCACGGCCACAGCCGGCAGCAGCGCCAGCGCCACGTTCTGGCGCTCCCAGGCAAAGACCATCAGCATGGAGAACGGATTGGCCAGCCACTCGGCCGGGGTGAAGGATTCATTGTCCCCCAGCGCCAGGCCATAGTGCCCGCCGCGCTCGGCCGCCTGGACCGCCACGTAATAGGCGCCGGCGGCGGGCGCTTGCAAGGTCAGCTCGGCCAACTGCACATAGGAGCCGGGCCCGAAGGCCTCATAGGTGGCCTGGGCCGGGCGCGCGCTGTTGATGACCACCCAGCCCGCGCCGGCCGGCGCCTGCACCCCGCCGGGCAGTTGGCCCTGGCTGGGCAGGCCCGGCCCGAGCAAAACCGCCTGTGGGGCAAACGCGGCATCGGCCGGGTCGGTGGTGGTGAGCAGCGACAGGTGGATGGCCTGGCCCTGCGCGATTTGAAAGGTGTAGTACTGCGACTGGCCGCCGCCCAGCAGGTCGCCGTAGATGGCCCAGGATTTGAGCGGGTCCGAGATGGGCCGGGCGCTGGCCAGGCTTTCGTTGCCGCCCGCGCCAATGGGCACGTGCGCGCTGGCGGCCGGCGCCAGCACCAGGGTCAGAATGAGCATCACGAAGCCGAAACTGAAACGCAGCGGAAGACGATGGAGAGTGTTCATAGCCGACAGTTTAGAGGCCGCCGGCGGCCGCCGCAATGGGCTGTATAAGGCGGTGCTGATCAGTAACTCACGCCGAGCGCGGTGACCTCATACTTGATCGGTCCCTTGGGCCGCTCGCCAATCCCATAACTGCGGATCGGCGCAGTGGCGCCGGCCGCCACGTCCCAGGCGGACGCTTCGGCCGCGCCCGTCAGCTTGCCCGCCCGGTCAAACACGAAGACGCGCACCGAAATGCGGCTCAGGGTCGCCGCGGTGTTGTTCTTCGCGGTTCCGGTGACCCAGAAAATAGGGCTGTCACCATTGAAGGCAACATCTCCAACGGTGGCGGTCACGTCGGTGGAATAATTCCACTTGCCGGTGGCATCTGCGAGCGCCGACTCAAATTTCAGCGTGCTCCAGGCTTCGGGCAGGGGGCTGGTCTCACAGGTGTAACAGGCATTGGCCGCCACGGTCTCCCCGGCCAGCAGGAACCCGCTGCCGCCGCTGATGCCGTCCAGGAAATACAGCGCCTTGCTGCGGACCAATTTTCCGGCGCTGTTGAACAACACCGCGTTGGCCCTGAAGCTGGGCGCCACCGGGAAGTCGTACGGATTGCGCAGCAGGAAATTGGTGCGCACATTGCCGTCCGGATCGGTCCAGGTTTGGGATTGAACCACCTCCAGCGCGAGCGGCGCGGCCGTTGCCGTTGGGGAGGCGATGGGGCTGGCCGTGGACGTGTCGGTGGCGGTTGCCGCGGCGGTTGCTGTGGCGATTGCCGTGGCGGTTGCCGTGCTGGGCTGCGCGCTGGGCACGGCGCTGGGGACCGTGCTGGGCTGCGCGCTGGGCGCGACCTCGCGCGCGGTGGGCGCGAGGGTGGGGACGCTGCGGGCCGGCGTGAGCACGCTGCAGGCCAGCACGGCCGAGGGCAGCATTAGAAGAAGCCAGAGGGCGCTGCGGCAAGTGGGTGGCATGGCGGGCTCCAGGTTTCAGCGGCTGGTGAGCAATGGGCTGTTTTACACCAGAAAGCCGGCGAATGGAATTGGCGCCCGGGTGGCGCGGGAAGTGCGGGCCGTGGCCGGTTGTGCACGCAGAGCACGCAGAGCACGGAGAGATCGCAGAGAACGCAGAACGCGCAGAGCACGCAGAACACGCAGAGCACGCAGAGCACGCAGAGCACGCAGAACACGCAGAGCACGCAGAGAACGCAGAGAACGCAGAGCACGCAGAGCACGCAGAGCACGCAAAGCACGCAAAGCACGCAAAGCACGCAAAGCACGCAAAGCACGCAGAGCACGCAGAGCACGCAGAGCCAACCGAATAAATTCGGCGCTTGTGGCCTGCGGCCGGTCGTCGGCCTGCGCCGACGATGCCTTTATGCGAACTTACGCTAACACTCAAATGCGGCGGCGCGGGCGTGACGCACGGCGGCAGCTGTGACGCACAGCGGTCGGCGAATGGAATTCGGGCCGGAGTGGCGCGAGAAGTGCGGGCCGTGGCCGGTTGTGCACGCAGTGCACGCAGAGCACGCGGAGCCAACCGAATAAATTCGGCGCTTGTGGCCCACGGCCGGGCGCCGGCCGGCCCGCACCACCGCGGTGGGGTGTGTGCAGCAGGCGGATGCAGAGGCATCGTCGGCGCAGGTCGCGAAGCACTCCCGAAGCGCAGCGCAGGGAGCCAGACGACCGGCCGCGGGCCACACAGCCGCGAATTCTATTCGCCAGGCTCCCGCACGCCCGGCTTCTTACGCCGCGGGCCCACGACCGGGCGCCAGCCCGCACCACTGTGGTTGGGTGGGTGCACCTGCCAGGTTTGGCCAACCCAGCTCCCTAGTGGAGCGCATACAACCTGGCAGGTTTGGTCGCCAGGCTGCCAGGTTTGGTCGCCAGGCTGCCAGGTTTGGTCGCCAGGCTGCCAGGTTTGGTCGCCAGGCCGCCCCTGCCTGTTTTCATCTGGCGGGTGTGGCGGGTGTGGCGGAAGCCTATAAAACAAGGCAAATGGTGAAAAAAGATGTGGCTTTAAGCCCCAACACATGTGGCTTTAAGGCCCAACACCTGCGGCGGGCGGCAGGCGAGCGGCGAGACCCGGTTCAGCTAACCAGCAGGCGCAGGCCAAGCTCGGCGGCATCGAGAGTGACGAGGTCACGGTTGCGTTCGGCCCAGCGGCCTGAGGCCAGGTCAGCCCGCAGGCTGCGCACGGCCCGCTGCTCGACCCGCGGCCCGACTCTGGCCCACACCGATACGCCGCGACGGACATGCTCGTCCAGGTAGGCCTCGGGCCGGCGCCAGTAGGCCTCGAAGAAGCCGTCAGCGCAATCCTACGGGATGAGCACCGGCTCAATGCGGGCGCTGATGGCGCGGGCGTGCTGGGTCAGCGAGGGCCGGCCGGCGACAAGGTCAGCCACCTCAGGCAGGTAGTCGCGAATGAGCCAGAACCGGCGAAGCCATCCGGTGTCACTGCTGTCGTGTGTGAACACCACCACGCGCCGAGCCACGCGCCGCATCTCGCGCAGGCCCGCCAGCGGGTCCGGCCAGTGGTGAATGGTGTGAACCGCCATGGCGGCCTCGAAGGCCTGGTCCGCGAACGGCAGGCTGCCGGCGACAGCGGCCACGGACGGCGCCGCGCCGGCGGGACGCTGCGCCCGCATGAGCGCCGACGGTTCCACCGCGGTGACGTGACGGTCCTGAGGCTCGTAGGAGCCGGTGCCGGCCCCGACATTCAATACCGTCCGCGCCTCGCCGAGCGCCGCCCAGATGCTTGCGGCGATGCGCGGCTCGGTGCGCCGCGTGACGGGGTAAGTGGCGCCGATGGAGTCATACAACGGCGCGTTGGGCATGTGGTTAGCTCCTGGCGTTCTTGCTCTGGTTTACCGGGAAAATGCTCGGGTTCATCACTCAGACCCTCACGGCGGCCAGGATATCGGCCGGGGCGTTGGGGGGTAATCGGGCGGCTCAAGCCGCGGCAACAAAGGCACAACCCACAACTGCGTTGGGGCAGGTGAGCCCGCCTTCGCGGGCTCGGTCTGGGACGAAGTCGGTCCATTTGTCCTAAAGCGAGTCGGGTGCGGGGCGGACTTCGTCGCCCGAACTGCTCTGAATTGCCTCGATCATGGTTTGTTCCCATTCGTCCCATAGCTTGCCGCCGGCATGGTGCTCTTTCTGATGCTCGATGTAAGCCATCACTTTCGTTGCTTCCGGCTGGCTGACGGTGAAAGCGCCATAGGCGCCCTGCCATTTGAAGAATTCGCCGGGCTGCGCGGCATGCGTCATCAAATGTGAAGATGAGCCTTTGATCTCTTTCAACAGGCTGGCCACCGCCACGGCGGGGTGCAGTCGGACGAGCACATGCACATGATCGGGCATGCCGCCGATGGCCTGGCAAGGAGATTGGAGCGCATGACATTTGGCCTGGATGGCGGCATAGATGACCGATTCCAACGCGGGTGTGATCAATGGCCGGCGGTCCCAGGTGGCCCAGACACAATGCAGATAGAGCTGTGTGTAGGGTGCGCGCATGTGGAGTCCTTATGCGATGATTGAGCCGGGCGATTGACCCGCCAGGGGCGCTGCGCAGAATCGCCGCAACACAGACACGACCCACACCTGCGGTGGGGCAAGTGAGTCCGCCCTGCGGCGGACTGGCTTTGCGCCCGGCCGACCGATTGGCCCAAGAATCAGCCCACGCAGGTGGGCTTCGTGATCCTGTTGCTGCGACTTCAGTCGCCTGGGCAATCTACAAGCTACTTCTACTCTGCCTCGCCCAGTTCAATCAAATCATAGCTCGTCCGATGCACGCCCAGGCTGTGCTCGACTAACAGCGCCACCAATTGTGCCCCATTCATGAGGGCCACCGGAATCGCATCCGGCCGCTCGGCCTCGCTGCGGGCGCCAGGGCTGAAGTCGCTGGTGGTGATGATCAAGCCTTGCTCGTGAGTGCCCAGGCTGCCGCGCACTTGCTGCACCGTCGGCGACTGCACGTTTTGCTTCCAACGCTTGGCCTGCACCGCCATGCGAGTTTTGATGACGTCACCCACCACCAGCGTCCCGCGCACGTCGATGCCGCCGTCGCCGCTGCGCCCGGTCACGTTTACTTCGTCAAAGCCTAACGCCACCAGCAGCTTGCCGATCAGTGCTTCAAAGTCCACCGCCGGCGTTTGCAGCAGCTGCGCCCGCAGCTTTTTCTTGACGCCGGTGTTGTGCTGTTCGATCTCGAACGCCAGGCCGGTGGCCATCCAGCGCGTCAGTCCGATATAGCCTTGACCGTGGCGCACAAAGCGCGGGGCCTGGCCGCGGCGTTTTTGCCGGTTGACTTCAGTCATAACTTGGGCGTACAGAGTTGCCTCGGGCGTCTGTCCCTGCGTCCGGATCAGCTTGAGCGCCAGCGCTTTTTCCGTAATGGCGCGGTAGTGCATCGGGCTCTTGCTGCCAAAATCCTGCAGAATTTTCTCGGTGGCATCCGTGAAGGACATTGTTTTCGGGGCGGGCTTTTGGGTGGGGCGCTCGCCTGGCCTTTTACTAGCTGGTTGGTCGCCGGTTGGGGTGTTTTCCGGCAAGCCCCAGGCGCGCAGGCCATAGACGCCCAACGCTATCCGTTGAAAGTGCGACGCCTGCCGTTTTTCGTTGAGGTCGACCACCAGACGCGCCGTTACGGTTTGCGCCGGTGTCTTGCCGCTGGTTTGCCACAGACCTGAATCCAGTATGCGCCGGGTGATCTCCGGCGATGCAAGCGGCGCGCCGGCCTGGGCTAAGACCTGCTCAATGGCGTCAATCAGGCGCATAGCCAAGCCCTCCCGCGTTTGGCGACCACCTGCTCCCGGATCTGTTCATCCGTCCAGCCGGCGGCATATAGTTTTGGCAACACGTAGGTACGGCAGGTATCAGCTTCGCTCACGGCGGCCCCCAGGGTGAGCGGATTATACGGCCCCCTGCGCCGCAGCGCCAAACGCGCACACGTAGCGTCGACGAGACTGCCGCCCATCGCGCCTACAAGGCGCTCACACAATTTAAAAAAGGGGCTAATTGGCCTGGGCTACACATTATGTCCGTACACTATGGCCAAACAATTACTGCCACTTGTTTTGGCGCTTTTCGGCCGAAAAACCACTACTGCCACTTGTGCCACTTTAAAACAGGTAGGGGGCGACTCAAGCCGGACTGGGGTTGCAGGCCGGCCGGGAGGCTCTCCCCACAGGGG
>JAYTFQ010000347.1:0-5690 GCA_043734225.1 Anaerolineales bacterium
CGCGCCCACCCGCAACTTCTGCGCGGCGCGGCGCAGACGCGCCCGCCGGACATAGCTGGCAATGGCCTGGCCGGTCTGGGCGGTGAAGACGCGATGAAAATGCGGCACCGAAAAGCCGGCCAGTGCCGCCAGCACGGCCCGGTCGAGCCGTTCATCCATGTGCTGGCCGATATAGCGCTCGACCGCGGTCAGCCGTTCGCCGTGGCACTCAAGACTTTGTCGATCGGTTTTCATAGGCGATCTTAACCTATCCGAACGTCCGTTCGCTATTCCAATCGTATCATTTTTTGTGGGTGCGGCCAGACCATCACGGCTGCGGACGCCATCCCGCCCGGCGCGGCCATCAGAATCCGCTACCTAACCGGCCAGGACTTCGCCGCTGCCAAGTTAAATCCAGATCAGTATTTTCTAAACGCAATGAACTTAATCTTTGAAGTATTCGCCAGGAAAGAGTCGGCGGCAAATATCACGCAAAGAGGGTTGGTCTTGAGCCCATAGGGGTTGGTACCTTGTGCCGGAAAACTGGTGCCACCAATACCCCGGCCTGAACTGCACAAAGGACATGGGGCGACCTATCTGCTGGTAGAGCTTTTCTTCCAAGACGCATTCCAGGTTGGTGTATTTGTCGCCTTGGAGGGTTGTCTCGACGAAATCCGCAAGATCGCCTGACCAGATGTTGCTCGCTTCTAAGTCTGCCCGCGCATATCGAAAAGATGGCGCAGATTTTAGGTGATGCAAAAGATGCAGGCCGGCTTCCGTTATTTCCAATGCATCCTGAAGCGTGTTAACACCAAAATGGCTCAACTGGGGGGACGAGAATGCTACCCCAAATCCATTGGGGTTTTCCAGGCGCTCTATGTCCCACTTGATCCGCTTACCGCTTAGCAGGTCATGCTCCAGACCGCCAAAATGAGCCGCGATATTGTCAGCACCAGCTTTGGTCGCACATTCAATGAATAGCTCAAAAATGATCGCCATAATTTGATTTCCTGGCTTTTCGACAAGCGCTGAATTAAGAATCAACCTTCATCTTTATTGCTATACGAATATGTCTGAACTGGGCCGTTATTCCTGTTAGTAGCCAGAGATTGTAGCGAAGTACAATTGGCTGTCAACGCAACTTTCTGTGTGTGACGGCGCAGTCGAAGGCCAACCCATGCCCGAACTCCCCGAGCTCACCGTCGTCCAAGAAGTCCTCCACCACCGCATCCTGGGCCAGACCATCGTCTCGGCCGACGTGATTCCGCCCGGCGGCCCGATCGTCATCCGCGACCTGACTGGCACGGGCTTTGCGGCGGCGATCACCGGTGCGCGCTTCGAGAGCGTCGCGCGGCGCGGCAAGTTCCTGGTTTTTACTCTTACTCACGGACTCACACACGCACACACCGCACTACCTCGTCATCAATCCCAAGCTCACCGGCCGCTTGCAGCTCTGCGAGCCCAAGACCAAGAAGGCCGGCCCGGTGCATGCCGTGCTGCACCTGAGCGGCGGGCAGGACCTGCGCTATGTGGATCAGAAGAAGATTGGGCAGATGTTTGTGACGCGCCAGCCGCCCGAGCAGGCGCCGATTGCCGACTACGCCGGCATGGGGCCTGAGGCTCTGGAGATCAGTTGTAAGGCGTTCAAGGCGCGACTGAAGCCGTTCCCGGGGTGAGATCAAACGGATACTGACGCGCGGCGATTTCGTGGCCAGCATCGGCAATGCCCACGTCGACGAGGTGCTGCGGTGGGCGGGGCTGCACCCTTATGGCAAAAAGACGTCACTCACGCCCGAGGAAGTGGACCGGCTCCACGATGGGAGCGCGCCTGTCTACTCGACGCCACCGACAAGGTCCGTAGCGAGATGGGCGAGGATATTCACCTCAAGCCGCGGAGGTGGAAACAAATCGAGTTCGTTATGCTTTTAGCTGAAAGCCGATTTCTCGGGTGGAACGGAAATGGTGATCGTTGCGATCAAATAAGGCAGCACCAAAGTGCTGGTTTAGCCACTTGCATAGCGAGTCGGCGGCACACCATGTTAGGCCGCGCCCGCCAATGGCTTGGCCAAACGACCCATTCCGATATTAGCGCCAACGAACCAACCGAGTAGAGCAATATTGCCGATCAGTGTCAGCGTATCGGGGATGCCGGCGAATAGTGCCGTGACATTTAGTATTTGCAGAGCGGCAACGACCAGTCCGAAAGCCGGCATCCATCGTGGAAATGCGCGCACATCCCGCATGGCGAGTGCAAACATACCCGCATAACCTGCTTCCAGCGTATAGGTGGCACTGTTATACAAGATATCCCACAAACGGAAGAGGGGCATGATGTCGCCAGCGCGCACAGCGACCGTGACCAGGGTAGCTTGCAGGGCGTTGCCAATCAAGTACATGGGGACCGCCGCAATGCAGAAGGCGAGGCCCACGCTGGCCGTAAAACGGGCGCGTGCATTGATTGAGAGAACTTCTCGCATAGCAACAGCAAACGGGATAAAGAAGAACACGAAGACGAATTCACCCGCATTAAAGGGAGCCAATGTGGTATGGCTAAAGTAAGCCTTGATCACTGTCGGATCGAGGCTGCCGCTGACGCGCTGGCCAGCAATGACTTGCGGCCCTAGGACTGAGAAAACAATGATTGTAGCGAGAGTGAGCCAGCCAGCAATTGCGCCGACGCGTGCGATGTTGATAATTGTGTCATTCTGTTTCATGGAAATCTCCTTTATTTAGAACTAATCTCTAAACCTAACGGACGACGGATAATGCCAGGCGGATGAACCCGCCCGATGAGCCAGATGGCCGCAACACGATATGCCGACGCTGAGAGTTGGGAATTGCCCGATAGCCTGTGGGCCCAGATCGACCCGCTATTGCCCAAACCCAAGTCGCGTTGTCGCGGACGCGGCAAGAATCGCAAACACATTGGTGGTCGACCCGCGGCTCAACCGCGGCAGTTGATAGCGGGATCTTGTACGTTTTGCGCACGGGCTGTCAGTGGAATGCGCGGCCGCAAGCGACGTATGGGTCGGGCAAAAGCCGGGCATCGCAATTTTCAGCGCGGGGTCCGGGCGGGGGTCTTTCGCCGGATGTGGGCCGTTGGCTTGGCGGAGTACAATGAACTTAAAGGGACCGCCTGGAAGTGGCAAGCGATGGATGGCACTATGACCAAGGCCCCGCTGGGCGGCGGCAAAACTGGGCCAAATCCAACGGATCGGCAACTGCTGGAGGCCACCTTGGCCAGCCTGCCCATTGAGCGGCCCGATCCGGCGGGCACGCCGCAAAACCTGTGGTTGGACATGCGGTACAGCGATGCGCCCAGCGCCGCCGTGGCGCAGGCTTATGGGTACGAGCTGTATGTGCCCGACAAGGCCAATGCGAAAAAAAGCGAAAACGCAAACCCGGGCGGCGGAAAGCGCCGCGCTGGATCGCGGAAGTCGTCTATGCTTGGATAAACTGCTTGCGGCGCTTATTGGTGGGCTGGGAGAAGAAGTCGAGCAATTAGCTGTCATTGGTCTACTTCGCCTGTGCCATCATCGGTTGCGCAAATGCGAGGTTGAGAGGTTAGCTCTTAGTCACGGTCATGCCTCAAATCCAACTAATAATACTCCGTTTCCGGACTTTCCCCGGCATCTTATTGGGGAGATTGCAGCGGTGTCCCGGTAGCTGTCAATACCACTTTTCAACCGTGATGGCTTGACCACAAGCACATAAATGCCCGAACTCCCCGAGCTCGAAGTCGTCCAAGAAGTCCTCAACCGTCGCATCCGCGGCCAAACCATCGCGGCCGCCGAGGCCATTCCGCCCGGCGCGGCGATTGTGGTGCGCGACTTGACCGGCGAGGGCTTTGGCGCGGCGCTGACCGGAGCGAAGTTTGAAAGCATCGTGCGGCGTGGCAAGTTCCTGGTCTTCACTCTCTTTCCCCCATACTCCCAAACCCCCATACCCCCAGACCTCTTCCTGGTGATCAACCCCAAGCTCACCGGGCGGCTGCAATTGTGCGAGCCTAAAGCCAAGAAGGCCGGCCCGGTGCACGCCGTGCTGCACCTGAGCGGCGGGCAGGATTTGCGTTATGTGGATCAGAAGAAGATGGGGCAGGTGTTCATCACCCGCCAGCCGCCGGAGCAGGCGCCGATTGCGGACTTCGCCGGCCTGGGGCCGGACGCGCTGGCGGTGAGCCGCGAGGACTTCAAAGCGCGGCTGAGGAAGTTTCAGGGCGAGATCAAAGGCGTGCTGACGCGCGGCGAGTTTGTGGCCGGCATTGGCAACGCCTATGCTGATGAGATCTTATGGTGGGCGCGGCTGCACCCTTATCGCAAGCGCGCCAGCCTGACAGCGGAAGAGATTGATCGACTATATGACGGGATGCGGGCCTGCCTGCTGGAAGCGATTGAGCAGGTGCGGGCCGAGATGGGCGAGGATATCCACTTAAAGCCGCGCGACTTCCTCAAGGTGCATATGAAGGCCGGCGAGCCCTGCCCGCGCTGCGGCACGACCATTTCGCTGGTAGGGGCCAACCAGCGCATCACCAATTTCTGCCGCCAGTGCCAACCAGGCGGCCTGATCAAAGGGATGTGAATGCCGCCGGCTCTATAGCTTGACCATCTGGCCCACACCCGACTGCCGGGCGTGTTTGTAGACCAGATTGGCCGCGACCATGTCTTCCATGGCGTGGCCCATGGATTTGTACACGGTGAGCTCATCGACCGACTGGCGGCCGGGCCGCCGGCCCAGCAGCGCTTCGCCCAACTCGGTGCCGAGGGCGGGGTCAAGCCCGGCCAACTCCCCGCACCCCACCGGGGTTGGCGCAAATGCCAGGCGTGTCTCCACAAACAAATGGCCCTGCTGCGCGATTTCGCGCGCCAATTCGCCGCCGGGCGGCATATAGCCCACCGAGGTCAGGTGGGCCCCGGGCGCCAGCCAGTCAGACGCGACCACCGGCTGGCTGGCCGTCGTGCACAAACAAACCACGTCGGCGCCCTGCACGGCCGCCTGGAACGATTCCAGCGCGACCGCTCGCGGATCCAGCGCCGCCAGGCGTTGGGCGTCGGCCCAATCGAGCGAGGCCACCCGAATCTCCTGGAAATCTCGCACGCGCGGCAGCAGGCGCAGATGGGCTTCGCCCTGCGCGCCGGCGCCAATGATAGCCAGGGTGCGGGCGTCTGGCCGGGCCAACAGCCGGGCTGAAACGGCCGCCGCGCCAGCCGTGCGGATGGCGGTGATGTAAGTGCCGTCCATGACGGCGCGGGTTGAGCCCGTGTCGGGGTCAAACAGGCAAATCAGGGCCTGGTGGCCGGGGAGGCCCAGCCGGCGGTTGTCGTGGAAGACCGAGACCATTTTCATGGCGATGTTATCGCCGGCCAGATGGGCCGGCATGCCCAGGAAGAACCCGGCCGGAACGGTCACTTCGTTGCGCGGCGGCGCGGTCACCTGCCCGGCCGAGAGGGCCATGAACCCCGCGGCGAGCCTATCTAGCAGCGCGTCGAGGTCCAGTAATTGCTTGACGTCGTCCTGGCTGAGTATCAAGACTTCCATATCCAACCGACCTTTGCGATGATGGGCGCCAGCAACCTTTGGCCTGGCCGCCTGGATTTTGTCCCATTCCAGCCCCAGCGTCAACCTCATGCCGATCGGCGGGGGCATTTACAGATAGTGGGTATCTGCTCCGCCTATCGCCGAAAGGCCTGGAAAAAACGTGTACCGCGGGGCGG
>JAYTFQ010000348.1:0-6334 GCA_043734225.1 Anaerolineales bacterium
GCGGCCCGAGACCGACGCGCTGGGCGCTGATCAGCCGGGGTCCCGGTTGTGTTGGGAACGCCGGCGGTCAGGCGGGCCACATGGCGGCGGCCTTCACGCAGCACCACGCGCTGCTCGGCGCTGGACGCCGTCAGTTCAGCCCATAACGCGGCCACTGCCGCGGCCGGCTCGGACAGTGTGATGTCCGTCAGACCAGACCAAAGCTCCGGGTACTCGGCCGCGATTGTTGGGCCAAGGCCCCACAGCGTGGCGGCCGCCCAGGCGCTGTCGGGCGCGCCGGTAACAAAGCCAGGCGCGGCGCCCGCCGTGACACCGTGCAAGCGGGGCGCTGGTTCAGTTTGCCCGGCCAGCGCCTGAACCAGTAAGAGCAGGCTGTCGCTGCCGACCCGTTGCGCTTCCAGTGGATCGGACTGTACGCCGTCCAGGCTCCATAGATGCACGATGTGCGATGGCGCCTGACCAAAATTTTGGGCCATCTCAGCTAGCAGCCGGCGATAGTCTTCGGCCGCGTCCGGCCGGATCTCCCACCCGGTGTCGCCGGTACGGCGAAACACATCTCCGGAATACACCTGCGCCACTGGCCGGCCATGCGTGCTGAGGCGTTCGGTCAGAGCGGCGGCCATGCCGGCCTTATCGGCCCAAATGGCCCACAACCCGGCGGCCGGCACGCCCTCAGGCGCGCCTAACGGCCGTTCGGGCCACTCAACGTGGAAGAAGAGATCACCGACTGGCTGGGTGGACTGGATAGCCCGGTGCAAATCATCTGCGGTGATGCGCCGTCCGTGCAGGCCAATCACTTCCAACAACAACTGGCCGGTGTCATCGTACAGCCATACATCGCCGGCCACCATCTCGCCACCGCCAGATTTTTCGCGGACAATAGCGTGACACCAGGAAGCGCCAGCGGGCGCGCCATAAAAACGGAGTCGATCAATGCTATAGGGCACGTAGGCGGGCAAACCGGTGGTATCCACCGTGGCAGACAGGCTTTGCAGGCAGGCGTCGAGCAGCCCGGGTGGCACCGGCGTGCCGGCCGATTGGTCGGCTGCCGTGGGCGCGCGCAGGCGGCACAGGGCCTGCCGCTCACCGCGCTGAATGGTCTCGATCCAGCGAAACGTTGGGCCAAAATTGTAGCCGCGGTCGGCCAGTGCCTGATAAAAAGCCAACGCTTCAGCCGGCAGCGGGCAGCGTGCCTGCAAGCCGGGCAGGTCGAGGCGAACCTCGCGAGCAACGTCGAGGTCGACACCGGCCACGGCGCCGGTCATATGCTCCGTCCAGGCCGGGTGATCCTCCTCGGCCCCGGCGCTGACGATCTGCACGCGCGCCCGGTTGGCGCCCGCCGGCTGCCAGACCAACTGGAACAGGCGCGGCTGCCGCGCCTGCAAAACCAAAGGCCGGATGAAGGCCACGTCTTCAAGCAGACACGGCCCAGCGCCTAATTTATCCTGGGCGCCCGCCAATACGCGCGCCAGGTGGGCGCCGCCGGCCACCACAACGCTGCCGTGCACCTGATGGTGGTCCAGAAACGCAAAGGTGCCGGGCTCGATGACGGTGGAATAGATTGTCGTGTCCAGCGGCGACGGCTGGGGCTGCCCCAGCCAGCCGGCGCCGGCCGCGCTCGACCAGGCCCGGCCCGCCGCCAATTGCCGCTTGCCGGTCAGCCAGTAGCGCTGCCGAACAAACGGAGTCAGCGGCAGGCTCACGGTCGCGTATTGGCGCTCGCCATGGAATGCCAGCCAGTTGACCGCCACGCCGCTGACGTGCAATTGAGCGAGGCTATCAGCCATCTGGCTGAGCTCACCCTGATCTTCACGCAGAGAGGTCAGCCAGGTCACCGCAGCATCGGGCGCGCACCGGCGGCCGATCGCGGCGGTGGCGGCGTTGGGCCCCAACTCCACCACCACCGGCGTGCGCTGCGCCACGAGAGTCTGAATTGCCTGATCCATCTCAAACGGCCGGCGCGACTGAGCGCTCCAGTAGGCCGTGGTCACCAATTCGGCGTCCACCCGTTTGCCCGTGTAAGACGAAATAAAATCGATGGCCGGCGGCTGCCAGCGGGCACGCACCAGGTGCGGCCCCAGGCCGGCCACAACCGGATCCATCAGCGGCGTGTGGATTGGAAAGGCGGCCCCGTCGAAACCGCGCAAGGAGCGGACCGGCATTCCGGCGGCCTCAACTTCCTTAAGCAGCGCGGCCACGGCCTCCGCATAGCCGGCCAGGGTGACCACCTTCGGACCGCTGCGGCCAATCGACCAGACCTGGCCGTCATATCGATCCAGGTAAGGCTGGACGGCCGCCAAATCCGCCAGTACCACGCCCACGCCGCCGCGCACATGCTGCGCGGCCATGAGATTGGCGCGCTCGGCCACCAGCACCACGGCCGCCTCCAGGCTCAACACCTCAGACACGACCGCTGCCGCGAACTCCCCCAGGCTATGGCCCAGCAACACGACCGGCTCGACACCCCAGCTCTGCCACAGGCGTGCCAGAGCAATCTGAAGCGACAAGAGGGCGATCTGCGAGGGGACCACGTTATCGAAAGCGGCGCCCAGCCGGCTGGGATCAAAGACAATGTCGGCCAGGGGCCGATCGAGGTATGGCGCGGCAGACTGCCCGCAACGGTCAAACGTTTGGCGGAAGACCGGCTGTGTCGCGTACAACTCGCGCCCCATGCCGACCTGCTGGCCCCCCTGTCCGCTAAAGAGAAAAGCCACGCGCGGGTCGTTATGCGGCCGGCTGCTGCCGGCGTACAACCCAGCCGCGGTTTCGCCGGCCAGGTAGGCGGCCAGCTTTTCTCGGAGCGCGGCGACCGTTTCACCCGTCACGGCCAGCCGCCAATCCCAATGTGAGCGGCGCACCTGGCTGGCGTAGCAAATAGCCTCCAGCGATGCGCGCGGCTGTTCGAGAAATGTCACCATGCGCTCAGCCAGCGACCGCAACTGCTCCTCGGAGCGGGCCGAGAGCAACAGGACCGAGGGCTGAGGCGGGGCGATGGGAGTAGCGCCCAGCGAGTGGCTGAATGTGGCGGCGAGATCAAGCTTGCCGGCGGCGAGCCGCGGCGCTTCTTCGAGGACCACGTGCGCGTTGGTGCCGCTGAAGCCAAAAGCGCTGACCGCGGCCAGGCGAGGCGCCGGGCCGGGCTGCCACTCCGTCAGGGCCGTGGGCACGCGCAGCGCCAACCGTGGCCAATCCAGCCGCGGGTTGGGTTGGTTGAAGTGCAGGTGCGGGGGAATAGCGCCATGCTGGAGCGCCAGCACGGCCTTAATCAGCCCGGCAATGCCGGCCGCGCCCTCCAGATGGCCAAAGTTGGTCTTCACCGAGCCGACATATAAGGGCGCGGTTGGCGACTGCAAGGTCGCGGCCTGGGTCGGCAACACACGCTCGTATGCCTCAGCCAAGGCCTGAAGCTCAATCGGGTCGCCCAGCGGCGTGCCAGTGCCATGCGCCTCCACATAGCCCACATCTTGCGCCGCCACACCGGCGCGCGCCAAGGCCGCGCGAATGACAGCCTGTTGGGCCGGGCCGTTGGGGACTGTCAGGGCGCTGGTGTGGCCGTCCTGGTTGACGGCCGAGCCGCGAATGAGGCCGTGGATCGTATCGCCGGCCGCGAGCGCGTCAGACAACCGCTTCAGGACGATGACGCCGCAGCCTTCGCCGCGAATAAATCCATCCGCCGCCGCGTCGAAGGCCTTGCAATAGCCATCGCGGGCAATGGCGTTCATCCGGCAGAAGGCGATGCTGTTCGCCGGCGAGAGGATAAGGTTGACCCCGGCCGCCAGGGCCGCGTCGCATTCCTCGTTGCGCAAGCTCTGGCAAGCCAGGTGCACCGAAACCAGGGACGAAGAGCAGGCGGTATCGACGGCCAGCGCCGGCCCCTGCAGACCCAGCACGTAGGCCAGGCGGCCGGCGGCCACATTTGGCGCGTTGCCGGTCAAGATGTAAGCGTCAATCTCCTCCAGGCTGCTGGTTTCTACCAGCAGATGCGAGTAATCGGACGAGGCCAGGCCAACGAAGACGCCGGTGAGGCTTTTCGCCAGCGACTCCACCGGCAGCCCAGCTTCCTCCAGCGCCTCCCAGGCCACTTCCAGCAGCAAGCGCTGCTGCGGGTCCATGTTGATCGCCTCGCGCGGCGCAATGCCGAAGAAGGTTGGATCAAACGCGTCGACATTCTCGATAAAGCCGCCCAGCCGGGTGTACATCTTGCCGGCCGCGGTGGGATCGGCGTCGTACAGGCTGTTGGCATCCCAGCGGTCGGCCGGCACCTCGCGGATCGCGTTGACGCCCTGGCACAGCAGATCCCAATAGCGTGCGGGCGTGTCGGCGCCGCCTGGAAAGCGGCAGGCCATACCGATGATGGCAATTGGCTCCTGCTGCGCCAGGCGCAGCGCGGCCAGTTGCTCGCGCATATCCTTGAGTTGGCGCAGCGCCTTAATCAGAAGCTCTTTTGAGGTGAGAGCAGAGTCAGCCGTCATCGGTCAGCACCACGTTGGGGCCATTGGGTCAGGCCGCAGGTTCTATTTTTCTTTTTCAATCGCCCGCAGCTCCGCCGCCAGCAAGGCCGCCAGTTCGTCTTCGGATAAATTCTCCAGGTCTGCGTTTAGACCCAGACGGGCCAGCTGAGCCGGGGCGCTAGGCGCTGCCAGCTTCTCGACCAAATAATCGGCCAGGCCAGCAAGGGTGGGATAGTCAAATGCGACCGTCGCCGGCAGCGACTGCGGCAGGTCCAGGGCCACATCGATACGCTCTTTCAACTCGACGGCCGTGAGCGAATCCATGCCGAGGTCGAAAAAGCCCTGCCCGCCATCAATCTCGTGGCCAGGCTCCCAGCCGAGAATGGCCGCGACCTGCGTCTGCAGAAAATCGACGATGACTTGCTTCTGCCGCCGCGACGACAGTCCCGCCAGTTTGGGGCGCAGCTTCGAGGCCGGCGGCGCGACCACGGCGACCACCTGGGGCAGCCCACGCAGCAGCTCACGAAAAAGGGGCTGGCGCTGCACGTGAGCCAGCGCGCGATCGGTGGCCGGCGGCCACTTCATCGGCAGCACCACCGCCTGTGGTTCTGGGCTGGCCAACAAAACCGCCAGAGTCTCAAGCGCGTGATCCGGCTGAAGCATGTACATGCCCCAGGCCTCCCAGCGCCGCAGCCCCTTTTCGCCAACCGCCGCGGTCATGCCGGTGTTCCAGGGCCCCCAGTTAATGCTCAGAGCCGGCAGCCCCCGGCGGTGACGGTCATGCGCCAACACATCGAGGAAGGCATTGGCGGCGGCGTAATTGGCCTGGCCGGGCGAGCCGAGCACAGCGGCGGCCGACGAGAAGAACACCAGGAAATCAAGCGCCCGGGCAGCGCTGAGCTGGTGCAGGTTCCAGCCGCCGTCCACCTTGGCAGCCATGACTTCGGCGAATTGGCCGGGCGTGAGGTGGAGGATGGCGGCGTCGACAACGACACCCGCCGCGTGGAATATGCCGCGCAGCGGCGGCATGCTCGCCTCAACCTGGGCGAACAGGTGCTGCATTGCGGCGGCGTCAGCCACGTCTACCGCCTCCAGCCTTACCTCGGCCCCGCCTGCGCGCAGCGAGTCCAGCCACGGGTTCAGCCCAGGCCCGTCCGCGCTGCGGCTCAACAACATCAGGTGCCGCGCCCCCTGCGCCACCAGCCAACTCGCCAGGTGCCGGCCAATGCCGCCCGTGGCGCCGGTGACCAGATATGTCGCGTCGGCATGTATGCCCGGGCCGGATGGTTGGCTGGCCGGATTTTCTGGCGAGGGTGCGCCGAGCCGCGGAGCCGTGTCGGCGACGCGGACCAAACGCGCCACCAGGCGCTGATCACCCCGCCAGGCGATTTGGTTCTCGCCGTCCGGTTGGAGCAGCTCAGCCGCGAGCCGGGCAGCCGCGTCATCTGGGGCATGGTCGCCCAGATCAATCAGTCCGCCCCAGAGCGACGGGTGCTCGAGCGCCAGCGTGCGGCCAAAGCCCCACACCACAGAACCCGGCAGTTCCAGCCTATCCGCGAGCGCCGGCTGAGCCCGACGGGTAACAAACCATAACCGGGGCGCCACGGCGCCAGCGTGGGCCACCGCCGCCTGGGCCAGGAAAAGCGGGGTCTGGGGGATCCGGGGCTTCTCTGACGAGCGAGTCGCCTTGTCCCCTAAGGTCGCCAGCACAGCCGCACTCTCGTCGGCGTCCCACAGATCGACAACCTGAAACCCAGCGGACTGCTCACGCGCCCAATCCGAGTCGAAGAGGCGGCGATAGGCATCAGGGTCGGCGGGGTTCAGATAGTAGACAGGGCCGGGGTCCGCGCGGAAAGCCTCGCCGCGGTAGGCAACCGCCACCG
>JAYTFQ010000349.1:0-23226 GCA_043734225.1 Anaerolineales bacterium
AGGCACGAGCCAGTCCCCGCGGCCATGCGCTACAGGTGCTTCATCACGCCCGTGCCGACGCGCGCCGGGCCGTCGCCCGGTAGGGATGCTATAGTGTCAGAATTCGCTGCCTTAACACAGTATGATCTAGACTTGAATCCGCGCTTTCGACAGGTGGCCACCTCCGAACGAGTATGGTTGCAAAGTATGGGTATGGATGTCTACGTGCCGATCTATGCTAGCCGCCAATGGATCGGCTTGTTTGCCTTGGGGCCCAAGACGTCACGCCATCGCTACTTTGAACCCGATTTGCGGCTGTTGAGCACATTGGCCGACCAGACCGCTGTCGCCCTGCAAAATGCGCGCTTGGTAGATGATCTGAAGCGGCTGAACACGCGCATTCAGGATGCCAACAACGCGCTTGACGAGGCCAACCGCTCGCTGGCGCATTTAGATCGCATCAAATCTGACTTTATTAATGTGATTTCGCATGAGCTGCGCACGCCACTATCGATTTTGTACGGCTATGCCCAGATTTTGCTGGATGACGTGGGCACCGGCGGGGATGAATATCACCGGCAACTGGTGGAGGGCATTAATACGGGCACGACCCGCATGCAAGAGATCATTGAGAATATGTTGGACGTCACCAAGATTGATAGTCGGGCGCTGGTGCTGAGTTCTACGCCAGTCTCAATTGAAATCATCGTCAGCCAGGTTCTGGTCTCGCTCCGCCGCTCGCTCGTCGAGCGCCAATTAACTGTAGAAAGTCGCAGCCTGATGGGCCTGCCAGCGGTGGAAGGCGACGCCGCGGCCTTATCGAAGGTGTTCCATCATCTGGTTGTAAACGCCGTGAAATTTACGCCGGATGGCGGTCACATCACCGTGAGCGGGCGGTGTCTTGCCGACGGGTTGCCCGGTGGCGCGCTGGAAATCGTAATTGATGACACTGGCATTGGCATTGATCCACGCTTTCTGGATCTGATATTCACCAAGTTCTATCAAATGGGCGAAATAGCTCTGCACTCGAGTGGCAAGACCAAATTCAAGGGTGGGGGCCCTGGGCTGGGATTGGCGATTGCCAAGGGTATCGTCGAGGCTCACGGCGGCCGGTTGCGTGCCGAGAGCAGCGGCCACGATGAAGACCGACTGCCTGGCAGTCGCTTCGTCGTCCTGCTGCCCCTAACACAATACAATCAGGGATCCGCCAGAAATGCCGGCCGTTAATGCGCATAGCCGTAACAAGAAATGCGAACTGGAAGATTCATGCTTTGAACACTATTAGGCTACACGCAGCCAACTAACCCAATATCATCTGGAGAGGATGAATGCGTACCATTTTTGTCGACAAGGTTCTGCCCAAAATGCTTCTAGTCAAGGCACTTGGCCATGCGTGGCCCGGCATTTGCTGGTCGCCGCTCAGTTCGACAACCGTTGCGAACCTGCCCGAGCCGCAACTTCCCGGTGAGCGCTGGGTGCGCGTGCGCAACCATCAGTGCGGACTTTGCGCGTCTGATTTGTCGCTGTTGTATGTGCATGTCGACCCAGCCGTAGGACCCGCGGCCTTGCCGGGGAACCAGCGATTCTACCTGGGCCACGAAGTAATCAGCACGGTCGAATCGGTGGGCACCGGCGTGACCCGTTTCAAGCCCGGCGACCGGGTGATCATGGACACGCGCTTCCAGGGGGCGACCTGCCTGACGCAGGAGATTGAACCGGTTTGTGCTTACTGCGCCAGGGGGGAATACGGCCTGTGCCTGAATGCCTCGGCCGACCGGGGTCCGCGGGGTGTCGGGGGCGGGTGGGGGGATGGTTATACCGCGCACGAGAGCGAGATTTATCCGGTGCCGGACGACATTTCTGACGAGCAGGCCATGCTCATTGAGCCCATGGCAGTGGGCCTGCACGCGGTATTGCGCCGCCCGCCACAGAGCACGGATCATGTTCTCATCATCGGCTGCGGCGCGATTGGCTTGCTAACGGTGCAGGCGGCCCGGGCAGTCGCCCCAGACTGCCACATCACTGCTGTAGCGCGCTATCCGCACCAAGCCGCGGCGGCCCGCCGCTTTGGCGCGAACGAGGTCGTTTCGCGCCCGACCTATGCGGACATGGCCCGCATCTCAGGCGCGCACTACTACGCCGCCGCGATGAACAAAGGCATGCTCCTGGGCGGCTTCGACAAAATATTCGATTGCGTGGGTATGGCCAACACGTTGGAAGATGCCTTGCGCTGGGCGACCGGCGGCGGCGCGGTGGTCATGGTCGGCATCGACCTGACCCGGCTAAGCATCGACCTCAATCCGGTGTGGTACCAGGAAGTGGATCTGGTCGGTTCCCTGGTTCATGGCGTCGACCTCTGGCAAGGCCAGCGCCGCCACACCTATGATTGGGTAGTCGATTTGTTGCGCGCCGGCAAGCTGACCAGCGAGGGAATGGTTACCCATCATTTCCGCTTCGAGCAGTATCGGGAAGCCGTCGCCACTTGCCTCGACAAGAAAACCGCCCAGCCGATCAAGGTCGCGTTCAACTACGATTAGACCCCCTGGCCTCAACGGCCTGGGCCAGCGCCTCAGCCTAAAGCGCCGACCACGGCCGAGGGCTCGGTCACCCGACGCATTAACGGGCGCTCATCGGGGCCGGGGGCCATCTCCCAGTGCACCGGGCCCTGGGCCACTTCCAATGTCATTTGCAGCACGCCCGAGCTCAAGTAATCATGAATTGTCTCGAAGGGCTGCGTGCCATCGTCCGGCAGCGGCCACTTCTCGACCACCATAACGCCGTGGCCGGGTTGTTCCAGGAAGATGACCCGGCGCGGATCCTTGAGATCCCTGAGCGACTCTGACGCGGCGAACGCGGTCGCCGTGCCCTCCGCCAGCGCCCCCGTGCCGCACGATACCAGCTGGGTGTAATACAGCGAACTCAGGCGCACCGCTTCCACTTTAGCCGGATCGAACGCGGCCACGCCCAAATGGCCGTGCAGAATGGCGCGCGCATTGGGCACGCTCACTGGCTTGCCGTGCGAGTTCAAATGGTCGTGGTGCGGCACGCGCTCGCACAAACCCATCATCTCGACTGCTTCTACCGATGGGACCACGCGTTCCATACCCGCCACCGGGCGCACCATGGCACCCTCGTGATCTGACCGCATGCCAACCACCACCGCCTGATCCATACGCGAAATGGAACGCTTATCCACCAGGCGCGAGCTGCCGCTGGCGGTGGTCAGCAAGCCGGGGATATCCGGCTCGTAGATGGCGTAGCAGCCCTCGCTAAACTGAGCGCTGATGGCGTCGCTGATGCCGCGATACCCGAGCAGCTTCTCCACATAGAGCGGGGTGGTGAAAAATCCAAACTGGGTGAACATGCTCCCGGCGCGCACCATGACGTCCGGGCTCGACAACGATTCCCATAGTTCCGCGGACACCGGTTCGTCGACAAAGCTATGGTGGTTGACCTCGACCGCGCAGACTGCTGCGAGCACGCGCGCGCCGGCGTCTTCGGCGAAGACCTCCATGTCCGTGGCGTCAGTCACGGGGTGGGCGCCGGCCATATCAAAATGCATGGCGCGGTAAGGGCGGCCGTTCTGAGTGCGCAGCGCCATCACGCGGATGCTGAGCGCCTGGCCCTGCGACAGGCGCGCGAAGGCAAGATCGGGGCCGCCGCGACGGGCCTGGTGAGAGATGATGTCCGCAGCCTGCGGCCCCAAGCCGGTGTAGCGCTCTAAGTTGGCTTCATCTTCC
Source organism: Anaerolineales bacterium (assembly GCA_043734225.1). GTDB lineage: Bacteria > Chloroflexota > Anaerolineae > Anaerolineales > UBA6663 > JAYTFQ01. The sequence continues at coordinate 3,720 of JAYTFQ010000349.1, forward strand.
GGCATATCGGCTATTTTAGTGAAGTGCTCCACCAGCGCCTGATACTCGGCTTCCGGAACATCCAGCATGGTCAGAACCTGCGGGCGGGTGCTCAACCGATATTGGCGCTTGGCGTTGAAAAACAAGGCTTCATCCCGGCCGACAATGTTGCCGAAACGGCGGGTGGTCAGGATCAATTCGGTGTTATTGTCGGGCATGTCCGTCACCGTGCAGTCGGCGTCACGCAGCCAATCGAGTATGGCATGGATAGCCAGATCCAGCGCGGGTGTGTGATCCCCCGGCATGTAAGCGATTGAAATTGGGTGCGTCCAGGCATGTATGTTTTTAGTTGGCATATGAGTCCCTATGTGCCGGCAATTATCCGTTTTGATGACAGTTTGTCAACCTGAGATTTCGTTATTTTTCGTCCGGCCAGAATGGCAGCTCAATTTTCCCAATAGCTTTTTGCTTGGTGGCTTCTCCGCGGCGGTCGTAATTGCTGGTCGTCGTAGGCGAGGAGTGGCCCAGAAGTTTTTGGACCGTCACCAGATCCACGCCAGCGTCTAGCAGATTCCCGGCAAAAGTGCGGCGGAAATCGTGCCACGTAATGGGCTCCGCGAGAGCCGCCTGCTTGCTGCGTTTGACCAACAGGGCTGCCAGCGCAGGTTCTGTCATGCCGCGGGGCGCAGCAATTTTCCCGCCTTTGCGGATCGGCGAGAAGACCGCGCCTGCTTCGAAGCCGCGCAGACGCAGCCAGGAACGTAAGGAACTGGCCGCCGCGCCAGACATGTAGGTACGCCGAACTTTGTTTCCCTTGCCGCGCACATGCAGGGTATATTCGCCTTGCGTTTCGTTCAGGTCGGCTAGTTTCAGCCCTGCAATCTCTGCGCGTCGTAAACCGGTACTCCAGGCCAGGCTAAACATCGCGACGTCCCTTGCGCCTGCCGCGGAAGAGTCGGCACGGCACACGCTCAGCAGGTCGGCCAGTTCCTGTTTTCCAATGTGCCGGCCACGTACCTCGCGTTCTCCCTTTATGTCTCGAACGCTCGCCACGCGTGTAGCCTGCAAAACGATCTCATCGCGTTGTGCTTTTGGCAAGGGCTCGTCAAATGCCAGGTCGGCTACGCGGCGCGCCCACCAGCGCACAGACGCCAAGGCCCTATTAATCGAGTTGGGTGACAGGCCGAGCTCATGTTGGCGGGCAGCATATTCCAGAACGAGCCCTTTCGTTAGGGTTCTACCATGGCGCCAAGCTTCAAAAGCTTTCAGGTCTGTCAGATAAGCGCGGCGGGTGTGCCGGGACTGTAGACGCGGGTCTAACCGCAATTCACGCTCAATACGCTCAAGTGTTGAATCTTGCGCAGCAACCGCGACACCGGGCGAATTGGGTTGCTTGAAAGGAATGATATCCGTCACGCTACCCCTTCCGATATACTATTACTCTATTAATGATAACTCACATTATCATTAATAAAAAATGGCGTCAAGGAGCGCTTTATTGTCGACTTGGCCGACCACATTTCCAGCCGTTTCACCGCGGCATATCCCTTGCATCTGCTCCAGCGTATGGATGCTCATTCGCTGGATACCCCTATGATATACTCTGATTCCAATGGAATTTGACCGTAATCGCGTGCCGCGCAGCCAGGTGCGGAGGATCGTCCTGCTCTTTGTCGGCTTCTGGACTGTCATCCTGTGCCTGGCGCTGGCCTTTGCCAGCCGTGGCGCCCTGGCCGCCATGGCTGTCAACGCGCTCACCACGCCGCTGCCGCCCACAGTCACCCGTTTCGTCGCTGCGACGGTTACTTTAACCCAACCGGCGACCACGGTCCTGCCCTCGCCCTCGTTGACGCCTGTCCTGCCCAGCCCGTCGCCGCAGCCTAGCGCATCGCCGACGATTGAGCCGTCCCCAACGGCCATTCCGTCGCCCACTCGATTTTACATAATACCGGCTCGGCCAACAGCATTGCCAACGCCAGATTTGCCGGCCGCAGCGCCATTCCCGACCACGTGTGACGGGCCCGGGCGCATCAACATTCTGTTATTAGGCATCGACGGGGTAAACAATAACTACTATCGCGCCGCGCGGACGGATACCATCATCTTGCTGGGGATTAACTTTACCTCCAAGAGCGCCAACATGCTCTCGGTCCCTAGGGATCTGTGGGTGCCGCTGCCCGGCCTGGGCCAGGTCACGGCTGACCGTATCAATACTGCCTATCATTATGGTGAGCTGTTTGGCGTGCCAGGCGGCGGCCCGGCCGCGCTGGAAACGGTCATCTCCAGCACCTTCGGGCTGCGCGTGGATCGGTATGTCACTGTCGATTTCGATGCTTTTATTCAGGGTATTGACGCCATTGGTGGGATCGATATCAATATACCCAAGCCTTTACATGACCCTGCCTATCCGCTGCGAGACGGCACCGGTACGATTGTGATTGATTTTCCCGCCGGCGACGTGCATATGGACGGCGCCACGGCGCTTATTTACGCTCGCATTCGGCACGACAGCAGCGATTTTAACCGCATGCGCCGGCAGCAGCAGGTGCTGTTCGCGGCGCGGGACAAGCTGTTGTCGCCGTTCACCCTGCCGCAGTTGCCGGGCCTGGTGCAGCTGCTGCTGGGCGCCGCGCGCACCGACATGAGTCTGCAGGATCTCGCCTTGCTTGGGTGTCTGGCGCCGCAGGTAAATTCTCAGTCCATTCAGTCGTGGGTCATCGACGGAAACATGGTTCAGGACGCACGGCTGGCGGATGGAGCAGATGTCTTGATGCCTAATATGGATGCCATTGTGCCGGTGCTGAAACAGTTCAATGTGGGTCAATAGGTAGGTTCGTATGAAACGATTTTTGCCCTTGCTGGTATTGGGCGTGGCGCAGGCACTATTCTTGTCGGTGGCTTTCTTTGCCGGCTACATTGTCCGCGCCACGGATGTGGACGCGCAGCAGCCCTTCAACCTGGTGGCCGGTAACAGCGGAAAATATGCCCTGCTGGATGAAATCCACGCACTCTTGGCCACGCACTTTATCGGCTCACTGCCGGACGACAAGACGCTGGAATATGGCGCCGCCCACGGCCTGGTGGCCGCTGTCAGTGATCCCTATACAGTGTTCGTCGAGCCCCCTGCCCACCAGCTCGAAACGCAGTCGCTCACTGGTCAGTATGGCGGTATCGGGGTAGTTCTATCACAGTCTGCCGCCGGCGAAACGCTGTTATCGCCCTATCCCGACTCACCCGCTGCCAAGGCTGGCGTCCAGGAAGGCGATGTGCTCGTGAGCATCAATGACGCCCCGGTAAATACCGGCGCTGCGCCCGACGATGTCACCGCTCTGATCCGCGGCCCGATCGATTCGACAGTTCGCCTGGCGGTCAAACATAAGTCGGGCAGCAGCGAAACCATGAGTATTACCCGCGCCGCCATCGATATCCCCTCGGTCACCTACAAGATGATCGACGACCATCCTGACACTGGCCTGGTGGCCATTAGCCGCTTTAGCGACCGCACGCCCGACGAGCTGGGCAAGGCGCTGGACCAGCTCCGCTCCCAGGGCGCCCAGCGCTTCGTCCTTGATCTGCGTAATGATGGCGGTGGCATCCTCGAATCCGCTGTCAGCGTCGCTGGGCGCTTCTTGGAAGGCGGCGTAGTGATGTATGAAAGTCAAAGCAGTGGCCCTGAGAAGACCTACAGCGCCCCATCCGCGCCCGGCAAGCCGGTCCTCGCCCCACTGGCCGTCCTGGTGAACCATAACACAGCCAGCGCGGCGGAAATCGTGGCCGGGGCGCTGCTCGATCGCGGCCGCGCTCCGCTGATCGGCCAGAACACCTACGGCAAGGGCTCGGTGCAGCTAGTGTACGATCTCTCGGATGGCTCCAGCCTGCATGTCACCGCTTACCGCTGGTACACGCCCAATCACCGCGTGCTCGACAAGACCGGATTGCCGCCCACCATCGCGGTTGAGCCGGGCGGGGCTGGCACCGACCCCGAGCTGGACTCCGCGCTGCAATACCTGGCCACTGCCCCGCAGAGCACCGTGACCCCATGACACCCGACAAGAAGGGTGACGACGATTTCAAGGTGGTGGCGCACAACCGCCAGGCCAGCCACAATTACTTCCTGGAAGAGCGCTTCGAGGCAGGTATCGCGCTGATGGGCAGCGAAATCAAGTCGGTGCGCGCCGGCCAGGTGCAGCTGCGCGAGGCTTACGTGGAGACGAAAGGCGGCCAGGCCGTCCTGCTTAACGCGCACATTTCCCCTTATGACCCCGCCGCCCGGCAAGGCCATGACCCTCTTCGGCCACGTCGGCTCTTGCTGCACAAGAAAGAAATCAGCAAGCTCAACGAGAAGATTCAGCTCAAGGGCTACACCGTCATCCCAATCCGTATGTATCTCACCAAAGGCCGTGCCAAACTCGAGATCGCTCTGGCCCGCGGCAAGCAGCAATACGACAAGCGCCAGGCCATCGCCGAGCGCGACAGCAAGCGGGACATCCAGCGCGAGCTCGGCCGGCGCGGATAGGCCCGGATAGGCCCGGGTTGGCCCGCGGGACCAGTGTCCGACATGGCCCCACCGCGGCCCCAGGGGCGGGCAGCGCGCATCTTCCACCAGGCAATTCGCCCCGCCCCGAAACCACTGCGTATAGACTAAGCCGTATTCATTGTATAGAAGATTTACTGCAGGCTTCCGATTTTGGCTATGCGCAATAAGTCTTCATGCGTCTCTTATCCCTTTGTGTTATACTTTTGGCATCTGGGGATGACAGGCTTCGACGGAGGAAGCTGGTCTCAAGTTGCAAGCCGAGTGGCGCCGTCTCTCGTTAACGCAGCGCAAAAACAATAAGTGCCAATCGCACAAACTACAGCGCTCTCCCCCTCGCGGCGTAAGCTAGCCGAGTGAGAAAGTGCGGCCTCCCTCGGGAGACCCGTTGACCGCGAGCCCCTCCTGACGGCGCGCGCCATCAGCGACACAAATGCCGGGATGCTGATCGAGTTGCCGTGGCTTGGTCCAAAGACACAACGGATGATCGGCCGGTGACCCTGTCTCGTGGGGCCTGGTCGGTGACGAAGAAATAGCGAGGCTAAGCTTGTAGAGGCTTGTGGTCGAATCTTTCGGACGCGAGTTCGATTCTCGCCATCTCCACCAGAACACAAAGGCCGGCGTCAGTGCCGGCCTTTGTGTTTATTATTGCTTTTGGGTGTGGCACCTTCCAGCGCGCCCACCAGTTGCCGGCAAAACGCGGGAATGTCTTCAACTACCCGCCCCCAAACCAGGTTCCCATCCTGCAGCGCCGGCGCATCAACCCAGATCGCCCCGGCGTTCACCAGGTCATCCTTGATGCCCAGGCTGCCCGTAGCCTGGCGCCCAGCCACAATCCCCGCCGAAATACCCACCAACCCCGCATGACAAATCTGCCCGACCACCTTGCCCTGGTCGAATATCTGGCGGACGAAGCCAGTCACCGCCGTGTAGCGTCGCAGCTTGTCTGGCGCCCAACCGCCCGGAACCACCACGGCGTCAAAATCATCCGCCCGCAGGTCGGCCGCGGCCGTATCGCTCGTGGCATTCAGGCCGCCCTTGCCAACGTAGGTCTCGCCGGCGTTCAGGCCGGCAATGCTGACACGCGCGTCTTCTTCGCGCAGCCGCATGACAGTCACCCAAAACTCCAAATCCTCAAAACCATCGGCCACAAAGACTGCGACCCGCCTATTCACGAGACGCATGGCATAGCTCCTTGCAGGTCCACCAACCGTTGATTGATTCATTCCGCCACCCTGCAAACCAGCCCCTTCAAGTATTCCCCCTCCGGAAACTCAAGCGCCACCGGATGGTCCGGACCCTGCGTCAGGCGCCGTATAAACTGCACCTCCCGGCCCGAGTCGAGCGCCGCGCCGGCCACCACTTGTTGAAACAGCTCGGGTGTCACCAGGCCCGAGCAAGAGAAGGTGAACAGCCGCCCGCCCGGCCTCAGCAGCTTGAACGCCAGCAAATTGATGTCTTTGTAGCCGCGCGTGGCGCCATCCAGCTGGGCGCGCGACTCGGCAAATTTCGGCGGATCGAGCACGATCAGATCAAATTCGCGCCGGCTGTCGCGATAGTGGCGCAGCACGCGAAACACGTCCCCTACCACGTTCTCCACTCTTGACTCGTCCAGCGCGTTAAGCCGCAGGTTCTCGCGCCCCAGCTCCAGCGCCGCCTGTGACGACTCCACATTCACCACGCTGCGCGCGCCGCCATGCAGCGCCCAGACGGCAAACGCGCCGGTGTAGGCAAACGCATTCAGCACATCGCGCCCTTCCGCCTCACTGGATAGCCGCGTCCGATTCTCGCGCTGGTCCAGGTAAAAACCGGTCTTGTGGCCTTGGGCAATCTGAACCGCAAATCGGCGGCCTTGCTCGTTGACCACCACCGTATCCGGCGGACGCTCGCCGGCCAGGATTCCCGTCACAGAGGCCAGGCCTTCTTTGGCCCGCACATCGGCATCCGAGCGCTCATAGATTCCCCGTGGCAAGCGGCCGCCAAGCGCCAGGCGGTTGAGGATCTCCACAATCTCGGCTTTCCACTTTTCGGCCCCGGCCGAAAGAAACTGGCAAACCACAAATTCCCCATAGCGATCTACCACCAGGCCAGGCAGCCGGTCCGATTCAGCGTACACCAACCGGTAAGCGTCCAGGTCGCCCCGCGCCGCCAGACCTGCGCGGGCGTCAATCGCGCACTGCAGGCGTTCTTCCAGGAACGCCACATCCACCTGTGCCAGCGGGTCAAACGTCCACATACGCACTGCGATTTGGGATTGTGGCGAATAAGCCCCCCACCCTAGCGCCTGGCGCTGCGCGTCCTGCACCAGCACCGTATCACCCGAGCCGGGCGCCCCTTCGATTTCGGCGATAGCGCCCGAAAAAATCCACGGGTGGTGGCGCAACAGCGACTTTTCTCGAGCGGGCTTGAGGGTAATGGTGGCCATAATAAAAACCGGGCCGGCGTCGACCTCATTGATCAGCGCCGGCCCGGCCTGGACCTAGATAATGCCAGCCCGTTTGCCGGCTTTTTCAAAAACGCCCAAAGCTCGATTGATGTCGCTGGCTGTGTGCACGGCCGTCACCGTCGCCCGCAGCCGCGCCTCGCCCGGAGGCACCGCCGGCGAGACCACCGGCAGGACAAAAATATCGTCGTGCTGGCAGTCGCGGGTCATGCTGAACGCCAGCTCATCACTGCCGCACAAGATGGGCACAATTGCGGTCTCGGTGCGCATGGTGTCAAAACCCAATTGCTTCAATCCTTGCGTAAATTGCCCGGCGTTTCGGCGCAACATCTCCACCCGTTCAGGCTCTTCCAGGATCACCTCGAACGCCGCGTTGGCCGCGGCGGCTTGGGCCGGCGGCAGCGCCGCCGAAAAAATGAAGGCGCGCGACTCGTGCCGGAACAGGCGCATCAGGTCCCGACTGCCGGCCAGATATCCACCCATTGAGGGAATTGTCTTGCTCAGCGTCCCCATTTTTAAGTCGATGGCGCCCGAGAGGCCAAAATGCTCCTCAATCCCACGCCCGGTCTTGCCCAACACCCCCACCGAATGCGCCTCGTCCGCCATCAGCCAGGCGCCATACTTTCGGCACAGCTCAACCACGCCCGGCAAATTAATGATGTCTCCGTCCATGCTGAACACTGCGTCTACCACCACCAACTTGGCCGCCCGTCCCTCCGACGCTTTCAGGCATCGCTCCAGATCGGACATATCGTTGTGCCGGAACCGCAGCAACTCGGCGCCCGAGAGCAGACAGCCGTCGACAATGGAAGCGTGGTTAAGCTTGTCGCAAATAACCGCATCATGCCGGCCCACCATGGTTGAAATCGCGGCCAAATTGGTCACATAGCCGCTGGAATAGGTGACCGCGTCCTCAGTCTGTTTGAATTGGGCAATGGTTTCTTCGAGCTGGTTGTGGAGCTTTAGTGTGCCGGCCAACAGCCTCACCCCGTGCGTGCCGGTGCCAAATTCGGCCAACGCCGCTTCCGCCGCGGCGTTAATTTTTGGGTGACCAATCAGGCCCAGGTAACTGTAAGACGCGAACATCAGCATTTCGCGCCCATGCGTGCGCACCCGCGCCCCGCCGCACAGCTCCTCCACTGGCTGATTGTAGAAATAAAGGTCGTTCGCTTGCAGTCCTTCCACGCGCTGGCGCATGGCCTGCAAGCGCGCGCTGATTTTGTCTTCGACCTTGGCGGTCCCCTCCATGTCCACTCCTTTGCCCGACGCAACACTCATGAGACGAGACTATATCACAAATTGCCCTGGCAAAACCCGAAAAACGGCGAGTTTTAAGACGTGCGGGGCTACGGTTGGCCAAGCTTTTGCAGGCCAGCCTCGTCAACAATGGCCACACCCAGGCTTTGGGCCTTGGCCAGCTTGGAGCCGGGTGCTTCACCCAGCACCAGGTAGGAGGTCTTCTTACTGACGCTATCAGTCACCTTGCCGCCGTGCGCTTCGATGAACGCTTTGGCTTCATCGCGCGACCAGTTGGGTAGCGTGCCGGTGATCACAAATGTTTGGCCCGTAAACGGACCTTCCGTCACGCGCGCCGCGCGTTTTTCAACCACCGGCCACACGCCCAATCGCTCGAGTTTGACCAGCAAAGCCCGGTTGCGCGGCAACTGAAACCAATCCACCACCGCCTGTGAGACGCTCGGGCCAACGCCATCCACTTCCTGCAGGCTCTCGGCGCTGGCCGCCAGCAGCGCGTCCAGCGACCCAAAGTGCGCTGCCAGATCAGCCGCGGCCACTTCGCCCACACTGTGGATGCCCAGGGCCGAAATCAGCCGGGCCAATTGGTGCTCATTCATCAGCCGCTCCCGAGCGGTCTGGATCGAGTCCACCAGATTCTGGGCCTTCTTTTCGGCGAAGCCCTCAAGTTCCAATAGCCGATCCTTCTCCAGCAGGAAGATGTCTGCCAGGTCCTTGACCACGCACTCGGCCACCACCTGCACTGCCAGTTTCTCGCCAAAGCCTACGATATCCAACACTGCCGCAAAATGTTCAACTAGGCGGGTCAGTTGGGCTGGGCAGGCGCTGTTGACGCAGAAATAGGCCACCTCCCCTTCTACCCGCTCCACCGGTTCGCCGCAGCTTGGACACGTTTTGGGGATCTTGTAGTGCCTGGGCCGCCCGGTACGCGCCTCCAAAATCGGTCCGATGACGTATGGGATGACCTCGCCGGCGCGCTTGATCCACACCCGGTCGCCCACACGGATGTCCTTGTCTTTTATGAAATCGAAATTATGCAGTGTTGCCTGCTTGACTGTCACACCACCCACCATCACTGGCTCCAGGATGGCATACGGCGTCAGCACGCCGGTCCGGCCGACGTTTACCCCGACATCTTGCAGCACCGTCGCCGCCTCGCGCGCCGGCCACTTGAACGCAATCGCGCCGCGCGGGTCCTTGCCCACCACACCCAGATCGGCCGCCAGCCGCAAGTCGTTGATCTTAATCACCAGCCCATCGGCCTCGAACGGCAGTCGGTCGCGAATGTCCGAGTTGGCATCCAGGAAGGCAATCACCGCCTCAATATCGCCAAACTTCTGCACCTGGCTGGCCACCGGGAAACCCATCTGGCGCAGATAGTTGAGCAGCTCCCATTGTGTCGCAAAGCGCTGGCCGACCGACTCCACCACGGCGTAGCACAGCAGCGAGATCGGACGGGCCGCTGTCAGCGACGAATCGAGCTGCCTTAGGGCGCCCGAGGCCGTATTTCGCGGATTGACATATGTGGCGTTGCCCTCGGCTGCCAGAGCCGCGTTCATGCGCTCAAAATCCTTGATGTAAATGACGGCCTCGCCGCGAACCACCAGCCTTTCCGGCGGCTTGAGCGTCAGATCGGCCACGGGAATGCGCAGCGGCAGCACGCGCACCGTGCGCAGATTGGGCGTGATGTCCTCGCCAATCTCGCCGTCGCCGCGCGTCGCGCCTCGCACAAAGACGCCGTTTTCATAGTGCAGCACCACCGTCAGCCCGTCGATCTTGGGCTCCAGCACAAATTCGGCGGCTTCCACGCGATCGTCCAGCCGGCGGATGCGGTCATACCAGGCGCGCACATCCTCGGCGCTGAACGCGTTGCTCAGGCTGAGGATCGGGCCGGGATGGCGGACTTTGACAAATTTGTCGGAGATGTAACCGCCGACCCGATGCGTCGGGGAATTGGGTTTGGCCAGCTCGGGGTGCTCCGCCTCAATGGCTTGAAGCTCGCGGAACAGCGCATCATACTCCGCGTCGGAGACAGTCGGCGCCGAGAGCACGTGGTAGCGGTAGATATGCTCGTCGAGAGCCCGGCTAAGTTCTTCAACCCGGGCCGCGAGGTCCGGCAGTTTGGCCTTTGGCATGCGGGCGATTATAACGGAGGTGGCGGCGTGGGAGTACGCTACTCTGCCGGAGGCAGCCCGACCAATACGTTGCCGTCCTCCACCCGCACCGGGTAGGCGGGAATGTCCACTATCGCCGGGAAGGTCAGCACTTTGCCGGTGCGCACATCAAAATGGGCGCCATGCCGTGGACATTCGATCTCGGTTCCCACCAGCTCGCCCTCGGCCACCGGGCCGTCATCATGCGAACAGACATCGGCAATGCAATAGTACGTGCCGGCGATGTTGAAAACGGCAATCGCGCGCCCATCCACTTCCAGCAGCTTGCGCGCGCCGTTGGGTATCTCATCCGTGCTTGCTACCGCCACATAATCGGCGGTTGCGGGATCAACAATATCGTAATAAGCCATGATTTCCTCGCGCAGCGCGCTGGCGCTTAGTCATCGTCCTGATAGTGCTGGCCGGCCAGGCCATACGCCCCGGCCTTCAGCACTTTGAGCGACAGCAAGGCGCACTTGAGCCGCACCGGGCCCAGCTCGATGCCGAGCATCTCCAGGATGTCGTCCTTGCCCATTTGCTTAACTTCGTCCAGCGTCGTGCCCATGATTGCTTCGGTCAGCATCGAAGCCGACGCCTGCGAAATGGCGCATCCCCGTCCGCTAAAGGCTACTTCCTTCACGCGCTGCTGATCGTCCAGCCGCACGTCGATGCGCAGCTTGTCGCCGCACAGCGGGTTCTCGTCCTCGTAAGTAAAGTCGTGCGGATCAAGCGTGCCCTTGTTGCGCGGATTCTTGTAATGATCGAGGATTACCTCGCGATACATGTCGTCCATATCCACCTCGGAACGCCTTTACCCAAACATCTTCTTGACCTTGTACAGGCCGTCAATCAGGCGATCAACTTCCTCAGGCACATTATACAGATAGAAGCTGGCGCGCGAGGTGGCCGGCAGGTTGTACCGGTCGTGCAGTGGCATGGCACAGTGGTGGCCGGCGCGAACGGCAATCCCGTCTCGGTCCAGCACTTGCGCCACGTCGTGCGGGTGCACGTTTTCCAACGAGAACGCCGCCACGCCGCCGCGCCGGCTGGCCGGCGGGCCATAGACTTTCACGCCCGGCACCTCTTCCAGCCGGTCCAGCGCGTAAGTCACTATCCCACGTTCGTGCGCCTGGACCGCCGGCATTCCCAGCCCGGTCAGGTAGTCCACTGCCGCGCCCAGCGCTACGGCTTCGGCGATGGCCGGCGTGCCGGCCTCGAACTTGTACGGCAGCGCATTTGGCTTAAAGCTGTCCAGGTACACCCGCCGGATCATGTCTCCGCCGCCCATAAACGGCGGCATGTCCTCCAGCAACGCCTGCCGGCCCCACAGCACCCCGATGCCCGTCGGCCCGCACATTTTGTGCCCCGAGAACGCGATAAAATCAGCGCCCAAGGTCTGCACATCCACCGGCATGTGCGGCACGGACTGCGCCGCGTCCACCAGCACCAGTGCCCCAGCCGCATGCGCCCGGGCCGCAATGTCTGTCACCGGATTGATGGTCCCCAGCACATTCGACATGTGCGTCAGGCACACAATCTTTGGCGATTGGGCCAGGATCGCGTCGAGTGTGGACAGGTCCAGCTCGCCGCCGTCTGTCACCGGGATCGCCACCACCCGCGCCCCCTTTTCCTCCGCCAGCATCTGCCATGGCACCAGATTGGAGTGGTGCTCCATCGCGGTGTAGACGATGACATCGCCAGCGCGGATATTGGCCCGCCCCCAGCTATACGCCACCAGGTTGATGGCCTCGGTCGTGTTGCGAGTGAAAATGACTTCTTTGACGGAGGAGGCATTGATAAAGCGCTTGATCCGTTCGCGCCCGCCTTCATACAGCCCGGTGGCTTCTTCGGCCAGGACGTGGATGCCTCGGTGCACGTTGGCGTTCGAGCACCGGTAATAGCGGTCCATCGCCTCGATCACTGCTTGCGGCTTTTGCGAAGTGGCCGCCGAGTCCAGATACACCAGCGGCACGCCCGGCCGCACCTCGCGCCTCAGGATTGGAAAATCGGCCCGCCGCTCCGCGGCTGAAAAGACAACACCAGTTGTCGCCATCAGAAGTCCTCTTGCTCGGACAACCCCGCGCCATCGGCCGCGCTCTTGGCCGCCAGCCCGGCGTGGTACTTGCGCTCCGCCGCCTTGACCGTGTTCAGCGCCAGAGTGGCGCAGCGCAGGCGGTTTTCCACCACTTCGCGGCCCATCTCATCCACCACCAGCTCGTGGTTCAGCGCCGTCACCTCCGCCAGTGTTTGGCCCAGCACCTTCTCGGTCACAATCGAGGCCGCCGCCTGGCTGATGGTGCAGCCCTGCCCTTCGAACGACACATCAACAATGCGTTCGTCCGGCCCCAGCTTCAAATACATCGTCACAATATCGCCGCAGCCGGGATTGCCGCCGCGCATCACCACGTCCGGATCTTCCAACGCGCCATGATGGCGCGGGTTCTCATGGTGGTCCAGGATGAAATCAATAAACTCTTGGCGGTCTGTCATGACTTACGGCTTTTCGATCGGGACGCCCACCAGGTTGCCCCATTCCGTCCACGAACCATCGTAGTTACGCACGTTCGGATAGCCCAGCAGATACGTCAACACAAACCAGGTATGCGACGAGCGTTCACCAATCCGGCAGTAGGCAATCACGGTCTGGTCCGGCCGCAGGCCGTTGGCGGTTTCATACAGCTCGCGCAACTCGGTCGCCGGCTTGAATGTGCCATCCTCGCGCGCCGCCTTGCCCCATGGGATGTTGCGCGCGCCCGGAATGTGCCCGCCGCGCAGCGCCCCTTCTTGCGGGTAGGCTTCCATGTGCAGCAGCTCGCCCGTGTACTCGGCCGGCGAGCGCACGTCAACCAGCGGCCGTTTGGCCTGCACGTGCTCCAGCACCTGGTCCCGATAGGCGCGAATCTTGTAATCGGCCCGCTCGGGCGCGTGGTAGATTGCCGGCGCCAGCCGCGGCGTTTCCTTGCTCAGCGGCCGGGCTTCGTCCACCCACTTCTTGCGCCCGCCATTCATAATCTTGACGTTGGCGTGCCCAAACAACTGAAACACCCACAGCGCATAGCACGCCCACCAGTTGTTCTTGTCGCCATAAAACACCACGGTGGTGTCGTTGCCGATTCCCTTGGCGGCGCACAGGCGTTCAAACCCCTCGCGGCCCAGGTAATCACGGCGCACCCGGTCGTTCAGGTCGCCCACCCAGTCAATCATCACCGCCCCCGGCACGTGCCCCTGGTCATACAGCAGGATGTCTTCATCCGACTCCACCACGCGCACATTCGGATCGTTGAGATGCTCAACCACCCAGGCAGTGTCGACCAGCATTTCGGGATGCGCATACTCCGTGCTTGCAGCCGAGCTCTTTTCAGTCATTTGCAGTCACCTCCTGAGCAATGTCCGCCTGGTCACGCTCGCCAGGCCGGCGCAAATTGAGCGAACCATGTGTACACCACAGTGTGCGGTCCGGTATGGTTTGGCCGGTGCTGGCATAGACGGCCGTTTCAAAACGCACCCCCAGCATCCGGTAATCGGCAGCCACCACCGCCCCGCCCAGCCAATCCTGCACCAGCTCCCCTTGCCGCCGGTGCAGGCAGCGCATTTCCACCCACTGCCCCACTTCAAACTTAGCTCGCGCCACCTTGCCCTACCCCATCTTGGCTTCGATGGCGCGCTTCAGTCGTTCGCGCACGCCCTCAAACGGGATGCGCTGCAGCACCGGATCGAAAAAACCGTCGACGACCACCTTCTGCGCCTCGGCCCGCGGCATGCCGCGACTCATTAGATAAAAAATTTGCTCTTCATCCAGTTGGCCGACGGTGGCCCCATGTGTGCAGCGGACGTCGTCCGCCAAAATCTCAAGCCCCGGTATTGAGTCGGCCCGCGCGCCGCGGCTGAGCACCAGATTGCGGTTGGCCTGGTAGCCGTCCGCTTTTTGCGCCCCCGGCGCCACATAAATCATCCCCTGCCACACCGAGCGGCTCTTGTCGCGCAGCGCGCCCTTGAACAGCAAATCGCTGGTTGTGTGGGGCGCGTAGTGGTTTTGTTGGGTATCGTGATCCAGATGCTGGTCGCCATTCGCGAAGTAGAAACCCGACATCTTGCCAGTCGAGCCGGCGCCGTCCAGGTCAATCTCGGAGAAATTCTTGGTCAGATGCGATCCCACCGCCGAAAAGATCCAATCCACCGTGCCGTTGCGCGCCACTCGCACCCGCTCGTGCGTAAAGTTCCAGGCATGCGTGCCGAGTGATTGCAGCTCCACAAAGGTCAGGTGCGCCCCCTTCCCCACCACCACCTCCACTGTGCCCGCGTGCAGGGTTTGTGCTGGCCCGGTCTCGGGCGAAGCCGTCTCATGCACCACCGTCGCCGCAGCGCCGTCGTCAACGACGATCACCACCCGGCTGAAGTGCGCTGGCCCGGTCAGCCAGGCAAGCGAATGCAGCGGCAGATCCAGCTTCACGCCCTTGGGCACATACACCAGCAGCCCGCTGTCCGCCAGCGTCGCCGCCAGAGCGGCAAACTTGCCGTCGCTCACCGGCACCGTCTTGCCCAGATATTTCTTAAGCAGCGCCGCATGTTTGCGCGTGGCGGTTCGAAAATCCGCCAGTACCACCCCGCTGCGCCGCAACCTGGCATCCAGCGTCGTTTCCAACGGCCGCCCATCGGCCACCACCAGCAGCCCGCCGCGTTCGCGCCCCACCAACGGCCTTAACAGCACTGCCGGCGCGGGTTTGCCCGCCTTCGCCGCCGGGAATGGCAGCGTCACCTGGTCCCATTTGTAGCTGCGGATATCGGTTCGCCGCCAGGCATCGTCGTTCAGGTTCGGCATGGCCAGACCCTGATATGTTTTCAGCGCCGCCAGCCGTTGGCGCGCATACCACTCAGAGTCTTTCAGCGCCTTGGATAGCGCCTGTACCGCCGGCTTCGCCAGCAGCAAATCAGCTGGCACCGGCTCTGCCGGTTTGTGGCGTGTGGTGGTGATCACCGTGCGCGGGTACTTGGGCGCCGCGGGAATTATTCGTTCCATGATGGAAGCAGTTGTCATGATGATCCTGATGCGCCGGCCAGGGCCGGTGAGGCAGGCAAAGGGGCGGGGATGCGGGCCATCCCGACATCACCCGCCCCGGCCGTTTGAGCGCTGAAAAGGCCGCGAAGAGGGCGCCGGGTCTTACCCGATGCTGCCTTCCATTTGCAATTGCACCAGCCGGTTAAGCTCCACCGCGTATTCCATCGGCAGCTCTTTCACCAGCGGCTCGATAAATCCTGCCACCACCAGGCCCTCGGCCTGCTCCTCGGGGATGCCGCGGCTCATCAAATAGAAGAGCTGCTCTTCGCCCACCTTGGAAACCGAGGCCTCATGCCCAATGGTCACATCGTCTTCGTCGATCTCGATCACCGGGTAGGTATCCGAGCGCGACTTGTCGTCGATCAGCAGCGCATCGCACACCACGTTCGATTTGGAGCCGTGCGCGCCCTTATACACCTTCAGCAGACCGCGGTATGACGCCCGCCCGCCGTCCTTGCTGATCGACTTCGACACAATCTTGCTGGTGGTGTGCGGCGCGCCATGCACCACCTTGCCGCCGGCGTCCAACTGCTGCCCTTTGCCCGCAAAGGCAATCGACAGAATCTCGCCGTGCGCGCCCGGTTCCATCAAGTACACCGCCGGGTATTTCATCGTCACCTTCGAGCCCAGGTTGCCGTCGATCCATTCCATGGTAGCGTCCTGGTAGGCAGCGGCGCGCTTTGTCACCAGGTTATAGACGTTGGTCGACCAGTTTTGAATGGTGGTGTAGCGGCAGCGGGCGCCCTTCTTGACGATGATCTCCACCACCGCCGAGTGCAGCGAGTCACTCGAGTAGATGGGCGCCGTGCAGCCTTCCACGTAGTGCATATAGGCGCCTTCGTCCACGATGATCAAGGTCCGCTCGAACTGGCCCACATTCTTGGCGTTGATCCGGAAATAGGCCTGCAGCGGCATTTCCACCTGCACCCCCTTGGGCACATAGATGAACGAACCGCCTGACCACACCGCGCTGTTCAGCGCGGCAAACTTGTTGTCGGTGGAAGGGATGATGGTGCCAAAATACTGGCGAAATAGGTCTGGATACTGCTTCAGCGCGTCGTCGGTCGACAGGAAAATGACGCCCTTATCCTCCAGATCCTTGCGCACCGAGTGATACACCATCTCTGACTCATACTGCGCGCCCACGCCCGAGAGGAACTTCTGCTCGGCTTCAGGGATGCCCAGCTTGTCGAAGGTGCGCTTGACGTCCGGCGACACGTCGTCCCAGTCCTTCACGCTTTCAGCGGACGGTTTGATGTAATAAAAAATATCGTCAAAGTGAATACCGCTCAAATCCGCTCCCCAAGTGGGCATCGGCTTCTTTAAGAAAATATCGAGCGCCTTTAGCCGGTATTCCAGCATCCAGGCCGGCTCGCCCTTCATCTTCGACATCCCGCGGATCATCTCGGCGCTTAGGCCCTTCTCCGCCTTGAAAACATAGTTCTCTTTGTCGTGAAAACCGAATTGCTCGGCGTAATTTTCTTTGGTGCCGGCCACAGCCGCTTTTTCAGCCAGGATTTTATCGGACATTCGGGGTCTCCTCGTACTTTTCGCGGACCCAATCGTAGCCCTTTTCTTCCAGGTGCAGGGCCAAATCCGCGCCACCGGTTTCCACAATGCGCCCGCCCAGCATGATGTGCACCTGGTCAGGCTTGATGTAATTCAAAATACGCTGATAGTGCGTGATCACCAACACGCCCAGATGCGGGCCCGCCAGCACATTCACGCCCGAGGCCACCACGCGCAGCGCGTCGATATCCAGCCCCGAGTCAGTCTCGTCCAGCACCGCGATCTCGGGTTCCAGCGTGGCCATTTGCAGAATCTCAGCCCGCTTCTTCTCGCCGCCCGAAAAACCTTCGTTCAAATACCGCCCGGCAAAAGTCTCCGGCACCTGCAGCGCCGCCATCTTGGCTTTCAGCAGCCGGCGAAATTCCGGGATCGGCATGCCCTTATCGGCCGGGTTGGTCGCGCGCCGGCGCGCATTTAGCGCCGTGCGCAGAAAGTTGGCCACGCTCACCCCCGGGATGGCCACCGGGTATTGAAAGGCCAGAAAAAGACCCAACCGCGCGCGTTCATCTGGCGCCAGTTCCAGCAGGTCCACGCCTTTGAAGATGATCTGTCCCGCGGTAACGCTATAGCTAGGGTGGCCCATCAAAGTGTAAGCCAGGGTCGACTTGCCCGTGCCATTCGGCCCCATCAGGGCGTGTACCTCGCCCTGCTTGACGATCAGGTCGACACCGTTGAGGATCGGTTTGTTATCGATCGAAACGTGCAAATTGCGAATTTCAAGCGCCGAAGGCATTGTGATAAATTCTCCAAACGAACCGCCGCGCGGCTCTATGCCGGTAATAGCAGGATTATACCATCCGAAACGAACCAATGTCAATAATAGTTATATATATCTGATTTATTGACATTACTCTTGGGTCGATGGTATACTCACCAGCGGTTACAAGAGTTGGTAGTTGGCCGAGGCGCCTGGCACACATGAGCAGCACACACGACGAAATTTTGCGCGCGATTAAGACTCAAGGTCGGACCACCGTGGCCGAGTTGGCCGCGCGCACCCAAATCACATCGGTTTCAGTGCGCCACCACCTTTCCACCCTGGCGGCTGAGGGCCTGGTCAAGTCTACCGAAGTGCGCCAGGGTGTCGGCCGGCCGCGGTTGGTCTACAGCCTGTCCGAAGCCGGCCAGGAGCGCTTCCCCGCGCGCTATTTGCGCCTGAGTGAACGGCTTCTCGACCAACTCAAGACCACCCTGCCCCCGGCTGCCATGGAGGAGATGTTTACGCACATGGCCGAGGGCATGGTCGCGGAATATGCCGCCCGCCTCGCCGGCAAAAGCCTCGAAGAGAAAATGGCCTTGTTAATGGAACTGCTGGGCACGGAAGGCTTTCTGGCCAAGTGGAACCGCACCGGCGAAACAATCTCGCTCACCGAATATAGCTGTCCCTATTTGCGCATTGGCCAGCGACATCCGGAAGTGTGCGCCATCGATCAAACCGTTATTCAACAAGTGCTCAACGCCAGTGTCGAAAAGACCACCTGTGTCCTCGACGGCGCTGACCGCTGCGTTTTCGTCATTTCCCCGGGAGAAATACATGTCTGAAGATATTGCGTCCAACCGCCTGGTATGGCAGGCCGATTCGCAGGATCAGTCCAAATCTGACGCGATTCGTGAGGCGCTGCGGGAAGTCGTCGATCCTGAAATTGGTCTCAATATCATCGAGTTGGGGCTGATCCGCGATCTGGACATCCAGCCCGACAAGACCAATGTGCGCATGATCCTGACCACGCCCTTTTGCCCCTACGGGCCGGCGCTGATCGAGGAAACGCGCAAGAAGGTCGTCGGCGTGTCCGGCACGCCGGCCGTGGTTGAGATGAGCCCCGAAATGTGGGAGCCGTCGATGATGGAAGAGGGCGCGGGCGCCGACTGGGGCCTGTTCTAGACCGGCGCTAAAACTTCAGCGCCAGCACAATCATCACAATTCCAACCACTACCAGCACCACGATCAGCCCGACCATGATCAGGGTCGAGCCCGCCAGTTGGGCGGCAAAGGTTGGGCTGGTCACTCTGACCACGCCACCCGTTGTCAATTCCGGCTGGCCTCTGCTGGCACCCTGACGCGGGCCAGGCGTACCCGCAAACGGCGCCGGATCGGCCGCCACATCCATCGCCCGCTTGAGCTTGGCCACATTCGGCGGCTCGGCCGCCGCCAGCCGCTGTGCCTCGGATCGGTGCACGGTCGGCAAGCCGCATTCGCGGCAGAATTTGTCAGTCGGGTCCAGCCGATTGTCGCAGTTTGAACACCGCAGTTCCGCGCTCATGTGCCACCCTTAAGTTTGCAAAGCAAGACCATCATCGGCGCACACCCTGATTGTAGCCACCCGCCCCGGCCTGCGCAACCCGCCATTTCCAACTGTCAACCCCAAATAGAAATGTCCCCTTGTTCTCCCAAGTAGAAATGTCCCCCTTTGGATCAGCCCCCGCCCGCGGGCGGGGGCTGATCCAAAGGGGCGCCGGCGCGGCGGGCCGGCTGGGTTTTGGTATTCAACAGCGGCGCGTGGCGCCAGGGATGATTAGCG
>JAYTFQ010000350.1:0-8438 GCA_043734225.1 Anaerolineales bacterium
GCAGGAACACCAGCGGGCCCTGGTTTTGCGCCTGGCGCAGGTCGGCCGCCTGCTGTGTGATCGCGGCGGCAGCCTGGTTTTGCGCGGCCAGCGTGCTGGCCAGCAGGGTGGCGGTGCCGCCCACCCGCGCGCCCATCCAGGCTTGCGTGCCGGTGGCGGCGGCGCTCTGCGTGCCCGCCTGGGCCGTCAGCCGGGCGCGGAAAGTGGCCTGGTTTTGGGCCAGTGCGGCCTGGGTCTGCGCGCTGCCCTGGGTGGCGCCGGCCGCATCAATGGTGGCCAACGCCTGGGCCGCTAGAATGTTGGCGGTGCCGGCTGCCGCTGCCTGCAAGTCGCTGGTGTTCTGGCTGTCCTGCGTCTGCGCCGCGCCGCGCGTGGCGTTGGCGGCGTTCAAGGTGGCCAGGGCGTGCGCGCGCTCAATGTCGGCCGTGGCGGCCGCCTGGGCCTGCAGGGCGATGCTGTTGATATCGGCCGCGGCCATGGCCGCCGCCTGGGTGGCCGTGCCGGCCTTGGCGCTGGCGACGGCATGGGCGCGCTGAATATCTTCCGTGGCCGCGGCCTGGGCCTGCTGGGCGCTGCGGTCAATCACCGCCTGGGTCAGCGCGGAGACCTGTGCGGTTTGAGCGCAGGTGGAACACAGGGTGACGGGGATGGGGGGCGCCGTGGCGCCCGGCGCCAGGTGCGGGGCGCCCGCGCCCCCGCAGGCGGCCAGCGCCAGCAGCGCCAGGCCGGCGGTCAGCGCCGCCCCAACGGCGGCCCGTGCGCGATGCCCCGTGTGTTGCCGCATGTGTGCCCGCGACCGGGCGGCGTTGGCGACTGGTGGGGCTTGTGCTGCAACTTGCAGGCTCATACGGGTTTTTTAGCCCTCACCGGTCAGTCAAGCCGACCGCCTGGGGCGTCTATCGCCAAAACTAACTGCTGCCCGGTGCCCCAACGTTATGTCCGTCACCAGGACTGATTGTTACTGCCACTTGATTTTTCGGTTTTTGGCCGAAAAACCACTACTGCCACTGACCGAAGGGAATGCCAGACGAAAACTGGGTCTCCCCCAATCACTGTGAAAACTTGTCATAAAATTCCAGCCGAATGGAAGACTGTGACCCGACCCCTTGGGGAGTTGGGCCACAGTCTTCCATTCGGGTAAAACAACCTTGATTTCCCGGGTTTCCTCGAATGTCGGTGCTACTGACCAGGGCCGATCTGAGTGGCAGGGCGAACCCGCCGAACAGGATTCACGCCAATGGCGGCGATGGGGCTGCCGCCAATCGCGCCTGCAAGGCGCTCCTACATGACACCTGCCTGGATGTTAATTGTAGGAGCGCACCTGCCCCCAGCCGTTTTGGGTTGCAGGCGCGATCCCGCTGAGCGTTTCAAGCGCTAGGTCTTTCGGCCGCCTGGGAAACTGCTCTAGCGCCGGCTGGCGCGCTGAAAAACAGTCACGATGGCCAGCAAGAGAATGGCGCCTAGCAGCGACACAATCAGCCCCGGCAGGCTGAAGTTGTTCTGGTTAATGGTTTTGATCCCCAGCAGCGGGGTGAGCACGATACCGGCCAAAAACGCGCCGACGATGCCCACGACGATATTCAGCAGCAGGCCTTCGCGCCTGCCCATCAATTGGCTGGCCACCCAGCCGATGATCGCGCCGACAATGAGCCAAACGATAAAGTTGATCATGTTGTCCAATCCTGTGGTGAAGGTCTTGCTTGATGGTTCACGGCTGGACCAGTTCGTCCAATTGTCCGCGCAGCGTATGCAGCGCCAGGCGGGCCCGCGTGTGCACGGTGCCCTCCGGCCAATCAAGCTGGCGGGCAATTTCCCGGCGCGTGAGACCCTTGAAAAACGAGAGCTCGATGACCAGTTTTTGCTCCGGCGGCAGGCTGGCCAGCGCCCGGCGCACCTGGGCCGCCTCTTCCCGGGCGGCCACCTGCGCCGGCACATCATTGTCCGGGTCGACCAGGGTCTCCTCGAAGGGCACGGCCTCTGGGCCTTCCGGCTGGTCGGCGGCCTGTGGGCGCGTTTGAATGCGGCGCAATTGGTCGATGCAGGTATTGCGCGTCACGCTTGTCAGCCAGGCCATCGCCGCGCCGCGCCCCGGCTCAAACAGCCGCGCGCGCGCCCACACCCGCAAAAAAACTTCCTGCAGGGCGTCTTCTGCCAGCGCCTGGTCGCCCAGAATGCGCAGGCACAGGCCAAATATCGGCGCGGCGGACAAATTGTACAGCTCGGCCAGGGCCATGTGATCGCCGGTGCCCACCCGCTGCATAAGGGCCGCGTCGGGCCGGCCGTCGCCCGGGCGCGCGCCGGCAGCCGGCGGCCTGCCGCCCGCCACCCGGTTGGCCAGGCTGGTTGCCGGCCTGGAAGCTCGGCTGGCGCGCTGCGTGTTAGAGGTCATGGGTCTGGTCAGGGTCAAGGTGTGTGTGCGGCCGCCGAGCTCAATGGTTGATCAATGCCCGGTAGGCGCTGTAGAGATCGGACAGGCGCGCCCCGGCTGCCGGGTCGCTGCGGGCCAGCAGGGCGATAATCGCGTCGCGCTGAGCGAAGAGCGGCTGGACGGCGGTGATTTGCGCCGCCGACAGGGCCGAGGCGCCGCCGCGATCGGTTTCGGCGCGCAGGTCGGTGAAGAACTTGCTGGTGTCTTGCAGGGCCGGGGCATAGTCGCCGCGCTGCACGTCGATCACGGCGCTGGCCAGGCTGTTTTGCATCTGGGCCAGGCTCAGTTGATTGTTGGCCGCGGTTAGGCTGTCGGCATTGCCCAGCGACTTAACCCACCCCGGCAGAAAGCCCAGCAGAAAGAACACCAGCGCAAGAAGCGCGTAGCTGATCAGGCGCTTCATGAAGTGATTGGTCTTAAGCGGTTTATTTAGTCCGGCGGCGGCGTGCATAGGCCCTCCTCAATCTCAACCGATAAAACCAGCGGCTTCCCCCTGGAAGCCGCCGGCCTGCTTCAGTTCTTGTTTCGCGCTGGTGTTTCGGCCGCAATCGGCACCGTGCGCCACGGCGTGCCGATCCAGCGCAGCAGGAAGAAATCCGCGCCGATGCGGCCCGAGACCTTCCAGGCCAGGATCAGCCCAACTGCCACAACGAACAGCAGCGAGTTGGTGCTGGCCGAGCCGGCCATCCTGTCGTTCCAGTACATCCTATTGAAAAGGGGACCAGCTCAGCCGGTTTTTCAGTTGCCCGCCGCCCGCGCTGGTCCCAGTAAAAACTGTCGCGGTATGCGCTAGCCGCCGTTAACGGCTTTCTGGCTGGCCTCGACCACCGGCGCCCAGCGTTCTTTTTGCTCGTCGATGGCGTGCTGGCCGCGCTGCTGCAGCTTGTCGGCCTGCTTCTGCAGCTTGTCGCCCTGCTTCTGCACCTGGGCGGCGATTTGCTCGGAGGTGGCGCGCACCTGGTCCACCGCTTCGTCCATGCTTTCCTGAGCCTGGTCGCGCAGTTGCATGCTCTTGCGCCGGATCTGGACGCGCGTGCGCTGCCCGGACTGCGGCGCCATCAACAGCATCGCGCCCGCGCCTGCCAGCCCGCCGATCAGCATCCCGGCCACAAAGCCCATGGCCGCGCTGGCTGTGTGGTTCTCGTGTTCGTCTTCGTAGTTTTCCATGTCAACGTCTCCTTAGTGTCAGTTACCGAATACATTCAGCATAACGGCCCAGAGTCTCAAGATCATCACAAGTCAGCCGGCGAAGCGCCAGACCGCGATAAAGTGACAGATGGTGCCGGTCAGCACAAACAGGCGCCAGGCGAAGTTGGCATAATGCAGGCCCTGCGCCCGAAAGAGGGCCACTGGCCGCAAAGGCGCTGGCCAGCGCTTGCCGGGATGGCGCGATGCACTGCATCTATTTGGCCCCGGGCGCGCTGGGCTGGTCCCCGGCCAGGCCCAGGCGTTGAAATTCCTGATGCAGCTTGGCCAGCTCGCTGTCCGACAGCTCTTCCAGGTTCACCATGGTGTTGCGCGCGCCCTGGATGCTGCGGATCAATTCGTCCAGCTTCAGATGCATGGCTTTGGCATCCCGATTTTGGGTGTTCTGGATCAGGAAGACCATCAAGAATGTCAGGATGGTGGTGCTGGTGTTGATCACCAGTTGCCAGGTGTCGGAAAAGTGAAACAGCGGCCCGGTGAGAGCCCAAACCACGATCAGGCTGGCGGCCGTGATAAACGCCCAGGGCGCGCCGGCGGCCTCCGAGGCGGTGTGCGCCAGCTTGCGAAACAACTCGTTCATGACTAGGTGTTGGACGTGGTGTGCGTCGTGGTCTCGTTGCCCGGCCCGCCGGACGTTTGCTCGCGCGTGGTGCGCGTGACGGTGCGGGCGCCGCTGCGGTCCATCACCATGCTCAGCACGCGCACAATGCCCCAGAACATCAGGGCATAAATGGCCATGGCCACCAGCGTGTTCACTTCCAGGATCGAATCGCCCGAGGTCCAGGTGGACACCAGGCCGGCGAACGGCTTGACGAATAGGCCGGTGGTGCCGTAGACAAACGTGCCGAAGCCGCTGGCGCCGTTGGCGCCCACCAGCTTGAGCACGAAACGCAGGCCCAGCATGATTTCCAACAGGCCCAGAATGGTCCAAATCAGTCGGTTAATCTGAAAGGTGTTCATACGCCGCTCGGCGGCCACGTCGCGCACGGTCTGCTCGGTGGTGGTGTAGCCGGGCTGCGAGGTGGCCACGGTCTCTTCGCGTCGATCGACGGCCATATCTTCGGAATGCGGGTTGTCGGTCATGGGAGTCTCCTTACTAAACTAATGCAACTGGATCCGGATGGTTATTCTTCCGGGCGGTGGCGCTGCGCCACATAGCGCAAAAGGCTGAACGCCCCCAACACGCCGATGGCGCCCGCCAGGGCCGGCAGGCCGAAATCGCTGCGGCCCAGGCTCGTCAGGCGCAACAGCGGCGTCAGGATCAGTTCGGCGGCCAGCGCCCCGGCCACGGCCATCAGCATGTTGATCAGGGTGCCGCGCTCCGCCTCGGTGTGCAGCGCAATGCTGCCCAGCAGCCCAATGATGGCCCCCACGGCCACCCAACCAATAATGTTTACCATTGTGTCCTCTGCTATTCTGCTGCTATCGCGCCATGTACCTCCCGCCAACCTGCTTCCTCAATTCGCCGCGCCGCCCCCGCCACGGCCGGCCCTGCTCGACGATGCTGGCGGGCGTGGCGCCGATATTGGCGTATGGGCTGTAGAAGATCATCCACACCGCCCGGGCCAGCAGCCAGCCCAGCAGCCCGTACGCCGCCATCGCGATCAGGGTGGAAATTTCCAGCACCGCGCCGCTGGCGCCCGCCAGCTTGAACACGAACCGCAGCGCGAACAGCGCCTCCAGCAGGCCCAGCAGCAGCCAGATGGCCTGCGCGGTTTGCGGGCTAAAGCGCGGCTGACCAGTATCGCGCTGGAAGGTGCTGGCCTGTTGAAGGGCCGGCAGGGCCTTGCTCCGAAAGGATCCGGCCGCGCCGATGGGCTGCTCCAGGTCGCGCGGGGCGTTGGTTTGCTGAAAGTTGGTCATGGTCTTACCCGGTCTGCGTGCGCCAATCGAATAACATCTCGCGCGCCTGGATCAGCTCGGCGGCTGACAGGTAGGGCGCATAGCCCGTCAGTTGGATCCCGTGCAAATCCCGCAGGCGCTCGCGATACCAGCTCTCAAACGGCAGGGTCGAGAGGATTAGCTCGCCCAACACCCGCGCCAGATCGGGCGCTTGCAGGGTGGTGGTGGCCACCGACCCCAGCGGCGAATCGCGCAGGGTCATTTGTTCCCGGGTGACGCCCAGGCGGCGGCGCGACAGGGTGTACACATTCCGGCGCGATCCGGCCAATTCCTGGCAAAAGCGCCGCCAGGCTTCCACTTTGCCGCCATTAAGCGGAAAAGTGAGCACAATGCCGGGCGCCAGGGGCCCCGGCCGGGCGGCCAGTTGGCCTGGCGGCAGCCCGAATTCAAGCGTATGAGGCGAATCGAAGAGCAGCATCTAGTTGTTTGACCCTTACACAAGAGTATAATGATGGCGAGTCTCAGGACCGTCACAAGGAGTTGGCGTGGTCCGTCCCACCTTACAATTGCGTTTGGCCTTACTGGGACCGCCTGAAGCCAGCCTGGGCAAGCGGGTCTTGAAGTTTCCCACGCGTAAAACCCTCGCCTTGCTGGCCTACCTGGCCGCGGAGGGCGGCGAACAGCAGCGCGAACATCTGGCCGCGCTGCTGTGGCCGGAAGCCACCACCACGCGCAGCCATGCTTCATTGCGCAACACCCTTGGACATCTGCAATCCGCTTTGCGCGCTGCCAGCGGCCGGGCGCAAACCAACTACCTGTCCGTCACGCACGGCGCCTTGGGCCTGAACGCGGAGGCTGGCAGCATTCTGGATCTCAACGTGGTCGAACGGGCCTACGTGCTGGCCCGCGCCGAGCGCTCCGGCCGGACCACGCCGCCCGGCGTGGCTAGCCTGCCCTTTCTGCAGGCCGCCGCCGGCTATCGCGGCGATTTCCTGGCGGGCTTTTCGCTGGGCGACGCCCCCGGCTTCGATGATTGGGCGGGCACCCAGCGCGAAGTTTGGCGCCGGCGCATGGGGTTGGTGTTGGATCGCTTGTCCGAAATTCAATACGCGGCCGGCGAGTTCACCAGCACGGCCGAGACCGCCGTGGCCTGGATCGCGCTGGATGCGCTCAACGAGCGCGCCTACCGCCGCAAGATGCGCGCGCACTTCGCCGCCGGCGAGCGCGGCCAGGCGCTGGAAACCTATGCCGCCTGCCGCGCCATGCTGGCCCAGGAGCTGAACGCGGAACCCGAACCGGATACCGACGCGCTGGCGGCGCACATCCGCACTCAGCACCCCACGCGCGGCGCGGCCCCGCTGTCCCAGTCGCCGGTGACGCCGCTGGCCTTTTTGGAAAGCCAGTTTGCCGGGCGCGCCGCCGAGCAGCAACAGCTGCTGGAACGCTACCAGCGCGCCGCCCAGGGCCAGCCCCAGGTGGTGACGGTGTATGGCGAAGCCGGGATTGGCAAAACGCGCCTGGCGTCTGAATTTTTGGCCTGGTGCCGCACACAGGGCGCGGAGGTGCTGCAAGGCCGCGCCTTCGAAAGCGGCACACGCATGCCGTTTCAGCCGCTGGTGGAGGCGCTGCGGCTGCGCCTGAACCGCGGCCAGAGCCTGAAAGACTGGCCGCCCGAGGCCGTGGCCCGGCCGCTGATCCAACTGCTGCCTGAGCTGCGCGAGCGCTACCCGGCGCTGCCCAACGGTGCGGCCGACGCCGAATTGGGCCGCATGCAGTTGCTGGAGCCGCTGGTGCGCCTGATGACCGTCCTGGCCGGCCGGTCGCCGCTGGTGATTTTCCTGGACGATTTGCATTGGGCGGATAGCGCCACGCTGGAGGTGCTGCAGTATGCCGCCCGGCGCTGGCACGAGACCGCGGCGCCCGTGCTGCTGCTGGTGGCCATCCGCTATGAAGCGCTGCAGCCGGCCGTCCAGCACGCGCTCGCCAGCCCAGTGGATTGGCTGGCGCAGGTGGAGCGCGAGCTGCAGCCGCACCACATCCTGTTAGGGCCGCTGGCGCAGCCGGCCGCGCTGACGCTGGTGCGCTCGATCTTGGCGCCGCCGGCCGACGATTTTGCCACATGGGTGTTTGACGAGACCCACGGCCAGCCGTTCTACCTGATTGAGATCCTCAAAGATCTGCTGGAACGCGGCGCGCTGCACCCACGCCGGCGCCCCAAGGGCGGCTGGGCCTTTGAAGTGGATGCCGAGCACAATCTCGGCCGCGCGGCCCTGGTGCCGTCGTCGGTCCGGGCCGTCATTCGCGGCCGGCTGGATCGCCTCAGCCCGAACGCGTTCACGCTGCTGGCGGCCGCGGCTGTCCTCGAACATGACCTGACCTTCGAGCGGCTGTGCGCGGTGGCCAAACTGTCGCAGGAGGTTGGCCTGCCGGCCCTGGACGAGCTGGTGAGCGGCCATCTGCTGCTGGAAGGCGTCCAGGCCGGCGCGCGCGGCGGCTATGCCTTTGCGAATGACATGATCCGCGACGTGATTTATACCGAGGCGGGCGAGGCGCGCCGGCAGCTCTTGCACCGGCAGGCCCTGGAGGTGCTGGCCGCCGGCCGCGAGCCGCCGGCGGTCCTGGCGCATCACGCCCTGGCGGCCGGCCAGGCGGAGGCCGCCTTCCGGCACAGCCTGTCGGCCGGCCAGGAGGCGCTGCGCCTTTCGGCGGCGCAGGAAGCCCGTGACCATTTGGAGCAGGCCCGCCAACTGGCGCAGCAGACGCCGCCGGTCCAGGCCGAGTTCCAGGCCCACATCCGCGATTTATATACGCAGTTGGGTCAGGCTTACGAGCTGAACGGCCAGTTGGAGCAAGCCGCCGCCATCCACGCCGAGCTGGCCCGGCTTAAATAGGCTGCGCCTGCCCGCTGTCCATCATAGAAAAAACGTGCCGAGCAGGGGCCGTCGATTTCATCGACGGCCCC
>JAYTFQ010000351.1:0-5303 GCA_043734225.1 Anaerolineales bacterium
GGTTCGCCGACACCGCCTACACTTACCGCGGCGCCACGGTCAAATTCCTGGTCGAGCGCATCTGTGCCCTGGCCGGCGTGCATACGGTCACCTTCGATGCAACGGCATCATGGACAAACACGGTCCCCAGCTTCACCCACCCCGTGGGTGAAAACGCCGTGTCATCGCTCAAGAGCCTGGGGCAGCGTGTGCCCTTCGAGTATGTCCCGCAGGAAGACGGTTCGCTGTATTTCTACGTGCCCGCCGCCAGCCCGGCCACCGTCTACACCTACGGGGTAAACGGCACCGATCACGCCGCCTGGCTCAGCGGCGCGCCGGCCGTGGGCAGCGGCAGCACCGCGCTCGGCCCCATCCAGGCCCCGCCCTGGTTCGGCCAGCTCGAGTCCGTCACCTACCTGCAGGACATTGGCAGCCCGCCGCGCAATCGCGTCGTGGAGGGCATCGACCAAACACAGCTCTACATCACCGGCCGGCGCCGCTCCCTGGTCATCAACGACCGCCGCATCACCACCGACGCCGCCAACGTGGCGGCCGCCGCCGCGCTGCTGGTCGCCGCCGAAGAGCGCAAGCGCGCCGGCCTGTTTGAAGCGCCGCCCTCGTTCAGCCTTGAGCCCGGCGACGTGGTGGCCATCTCCGGAGGCAGCGCCTACGCCGCCGCCAACGGCCCCTGGCGCGTCGAGCACATCGAGGAGTTCTTCAACAAGAGCGGCCGCGTCGCCTTCGCGCAGCGCATCACCGTCAGAGGCACAGCGTGAGCGACGTAAGGCGCGGCACCGTGCTCAGCTTCGATAGCTCAGCCTGGACCGCCCTGGTCACGCTCGACGGCGCCGACACGGAATCGCAGATCCCGGTCGGCCAGTGGGTCGAGGCGCAGATGATGACCGCCGCGGCCGAGGTGGCCGTGCTGGTCTTCGGCGGCACAAACACCGATGACGGCGTTGTGCTCGGCCCGTATGGCGCGCTGGGCATCCAAAACCTGGCCACCGTCAGCTCGCCCACCTTCGCCGGCATCACACTCACCGGCGACCTGGTCGGCGCTGGCCGCATCGAGACCGCTCACGGCGCCTGGACGCCGGTGTTCACTGGCTCAGGCACCCCCGGCGCGTTCACCTATTCAAAGCAGGTCGGCACCTACGTCAAAATCGGCAAGCTCGTTTACATCTACGGCAGCGTCGCCATCAGCGCCATCGGCACGCCGCCCACCGGCAGCATGACCATTACCGGCCTGCCGTTCACCAGCCACGCCACCGACTTCGGCGCCGTCGTCTTTGCTTCAATCTCGCAGCTCAAATTCGCCGCCGGCAACTTGCAGCTCACCGGCCGCGTCGGCACCAACGGCACCAGCATCACGCTCATCGAAACCTTCACCAACGCCGGCGCCGCCGCCTTCCTGGCCGCCAACTTCACCAACGCCGCCACCGACTTGATTTTCAACGGCTGGTACGAGATCCCATAGCCAATGACGGCGATGAGGCTGCCGGCGGCACAGCCGGGCCGGACCGCATAGACGAGGATGTTCAATGACAGACCTGCCAGGCGCTTCGCGGAAACCTGGCAGGTCTTTTCTTTGCGTCCCTTCGCATCCCTTCGTCGCTCAACGTTCCCTATCCCGGGCACCTGCGCTACCCCAGGCCCCAACCTCATGTCCGTCCAGTGAGCGCAGCGAAGCCGCCAACCCGCGCCGCTTCATTTGCCGCTTCCCGCAGGGGACCGCTCCCGCAGGGGACCGCTTGCGCCGCTTTAAAACGAGTGGGGGTGACCCAACCCGACCTACACCTGTGAATGCTCCCGCGCCCCCTGCCTCCTGTTTTCCGCCTTCTGCTATTCCCCTGCGCCAACTCAAATAGGTCGCTGGCCAGAATTGCCGCCAATCGCGCATGCAACCCCAAAAGAGCTAGGGCAGGTGCGCTCCCACGATTGCAAGCCGTGCTGGTTTGGTGTGGCAGCCCATTCGCCCCGCACCCCCACACCCCGGACTCCCACACCCCCGCACTCCCACACCCCCACACCGCTCTTACCCACACACTCACTCACGCTCTTCCCGCCGCTAGCTGTGCTAGAATGCTCGCGCGCGGCAGCCCAGCAGCCGAAGCACAAGGAGCCAGCCATGACGACTTCAGGACTAACCGTTGAAATCCTAGCCGAGGGGGTGGGCCATTCACCGCATCCGGGCGATCGGGTGGTTGTGCACTACACCGGCTGGCTGACCAGCGGCCAAAAGTTCGACAGCTCGGTAGACCGCAACGAGCCGTTCGAGTTCGTCCTTGGCCGCGGCCAGGTGATCCAGGGTTGGGATGAGGGCGTGGCCCAGATGCGCGTGGGCGAGAAAGCGCGGCTGACCATCCCGCCCGAGATGGGCTATGGCCCGCGCGGCGCCGGCGGCGTCATCCCGCCCAACGCGACGCTGATCTTCGAGGTGGAGCTGCTGGAGGTGAAGGGGAAGTGAAGCGGAAGTGAAGCAGTAGGGGGGAAATAGCGTGTGGGAGTGTGGGGGTGCGGGGGAAAGAGCGTGGGGGGCCAATTGCGGCAAGTCCAGTATTCAGTATAATATTTTTCACATCCGTTCCACGGCGCGTTTGTTGGGCAACCTAGTGCTCTATTCCACAGGCCGGCCAGGACGTCCGCGGCTCGCCACGTTCGCCCTATTCAGCGCGCCTGCTCACCATTTACATCTAATCCGCGCCAGCCGGGCGGCTGGGCGCACCCTACCCCCACAACCCGCCGGCGGATGGCGTGCCGCG
Source organism: Anaerolineales bacterium (assembly GCA_043734225.1). GTDB lineage: Bacteria > Chloroflexota > Anaerolineae > Anaerolineales > UBA6663 > JAYTFQ01. The sequence goes on from JAYTFQ010000351.1 coordinate 2,742, forward strand.
CCTCCGCGGTTAAGGGCGCATGCGGCCGCATAGCGCCGGCCCCGGACGCCGCCTGACGGCCGAACTGCTCCTGCTGCTGGCCGGCGGCTTGCTGCTGCTGGCGGCGGAATATTTCCTGAACCCATTTGACCGGGCCGTGCGCGCCTTGCTGGCCGCGGAAGGGGATGGCCTGGACTATGTCGTCATCCTGGGCCTGTACCTGATCCTGGCGGCCGGCCTCTTCGCCTATCGCCGCTGGCGCGAGGCGCGGGCCGAGGTGGCCGAGCGCCGGCGGGCCGAAGACGCCCTGCGCGCCCTGCGCGACGAATTGGAGGCGCGGGTGGCGGCGCGCACCGCCGATTTGGGGCAGAGCAACACCTCGCTCCAGACGGAAATGGCCGAGCGCCGCCGCATCCAGGCGGCGCATGAAGAAAGCAGCGGCCGCTTTCGCGCGCTGTTCGAGCTCTCGCCCGATGCGATCGTGCTCATTGATCCACACACCGGCGGCGCGGCCTGGCCTATCATTGACTGCAACCTGGCGGCCTGCCAGATGAACGGCTACGCGCGTGACGAGCTGATCGGGCAGTCAATTGACATTCTGAACCTGGCGCCCGGCACCCCGGCCGAGCGCCAGGCCTACCTGCAGCAACTGCGCGGCGCCGGCACGCTCAAGCTGGAAACGCAGCACCGGCGCAAGGGCGGCGCGCTGTTCTCGGTGGAAGTCTCCACCACGCTCATCACGGTCGGCGAGCACGAGCTCATCGTCGGCATCGATCGCGACATCAGCGAACGCCAGCGGGCGGAAGACATTCTGCGCGAGAATGAAGCGCGCTATCACGCCTTGTTTGAGCAGTCGCCCATCTCGCTGTGGGAGGAAGATTTCTCGTTGGTGAAAGTGCGCCTGGAGGCCTTGCGCCAGGCGGGCGTGGACGATTTTCCCGCCTACTTCGAGGCGCACCCCGGCCTGGCCGGCGAGCTGATGGCGCTGGCGCGCGTGGTGGCCGTGAACCAGGCCACGCTGACGCTGTTTGGCGCGGCCAGCGAGGCGGAGATCATCCAGCACCTGCCCCAGATCGTCTCCGAAGGGGCGCGCTCGATGGCCGCGCCCGAGCTGGCGCGGATCGCGGCCGGGCAGACCCGCTTCCGATATGAGACGGTCAATCAGACCCTGGCCGGGCGGCGGCTGGACGTGGACCTGTCCTGGGCGGCGGCGGCAGGGCACGAAAGCGACCTGTCCAAGGTCATTGTCTCGCTGGTGGATGTGACCGAGCGCAAACGCGCCGAAGCGGCCTTCACCGCCGAGCGCAACTTCTTGCGCACCGTTATCGACAATCTGCCCGATCAGGTCTTCGTCAAAGACCGCCAGGGCCGGTTCGTAATCGCCAACCCGGCCGTGGTGCAAGCCCGGCAGGCGGCCTCCGAAGCGGAATTGTTGGGCAAGTCCGATTTTGAGCTCTTCCCGCGCGCGGAAGCCGAAGGCTTCTGGGCAGAAGAACAGGCGGTGATTCATTCGGGCCAGTCATTGGCGAACCAGACCGTCTCCGGTTCGATCGCGCCAGACGGCACGCAGCGCTGGCTGCAGGTGACCAAGGTGCCGCTGCGCGACGCGCACGGGCAAGTCACCGGCCTGGTGGGCCTGATCCGCAATATCTCCGAGCTGAAGCAAGCCGAACAGGCGCTGCGCGATTCGGAAGCCTATTACCGCCTGACCTTCGACAGCAACCCGCTGCCGATGTGGGTGGTGGACAACGAGACGCTGGCGTTCCTGACGGTGAACGAAGCGGCCCAGGAACACTACGGCTACTCTCGCGCCGAATTTCTGTCCATGACGCTGAACGACATCCGGCCGGCGGAGGATGTGGCCCGGCTGGAGCAATTCCTGGCCGGCGTGGACCCGGCCGAGCGGCGGGTGGGCGGCTGGCGCCATCGCAAACGCGATGGGACGCTGATCGACGTGGAGGTCTACAGCCACAGCCTGCCCTTCGGCGGCCAGCCGGCGCGCCTGGTCCTGATTAACGATATCACCGAGCGCCAGCAGCGCGCGCGCGAGCTGGAGGCCATCGCCTCGCTCAGCGCCGCCCTGCGCGCCGCCCGCGCGCGGGCCGAGATGCTGCCCATCATCCTGGACCAGCTCTTGAGCCTGTTCGCCGCGCAGGCCGCCGCCCTGGACATTGGCGACCCGGCCAGCGGGCATTCGCTGACCGAGCTGGGCCGCGGCCTGTGGGCCGGGCTGACCGGGCAGCACACCCCCAGCGGCGAGGGCATTACGGCCCAGGTGCTGGCCACGGGCGAGTCCTATCTGTCCGATGATATCCGCACCGATGCGCGCTTCAGCGCGGAAGCGCTGGTGACCGGCATCCGGGCGGTGGCGTGTGTGCCGCTGGTGGTAGACCAGCGCAATATCGGCGCGCTGTGGATCGGGCGCGAGCCGCCGCTGCAGCCGGCCGACATGCGTCTGCTCAAATCGGTCGCCGACATGGCGGCCAACGCGCTGGCGCGCGCCGGCCTGCACGAGGCCACCGAGCGGCACGTGCGCCAACTGGCCTCCCTGCGCGAGATCGACCAGGCCATTGCCGCCAGCCT
>JAYTFQ010000352.1:0-3143 GCA_043734225.1 Anaerolineales bacterium
GCGGCGGCCCCGGCTATGCCTTTGCAGACGAATTCAACCCCGATCTGCGCTTTGAGGAGCCCGGCCTGCTGGCCATGGCCAACGCCGGTCCGAATACCAATGGCAGCCAGTTCTTCATAACTTTTGTGCCCGAGCCGCAGCTCACTGGCCGGCACACGATCTTCGGCAAGGTGCTCAGCGGGTTGGAGGTGGCTAAGGCGCTGACCCTGCGCGATCCGCAGCAAAACCCCACCACGCCCGGCGACATGTTGCTCAGCGTGCAGATTAGCGAGTCCGCCACGAGCCAGTTGCCCCCGCCGACCGCCACCCCGGCGCCGCTGCGGCCAGTGCCCGCCGCCGACCGGCCGCTGGCCAGGCTCGATCCCGCCAAGCGCGTGAACTTGTTCAACACCCCGCCCGCGATGGCCATCGACCTGAGCAAGACCTACTCGGCCACCATCAAGACGACTCAGGGCGATATCATGCTTGATTTCTTTCCAGCCGACGCGCCGCAGGCGGTCAACAACTTTGTGGTCCTGGCGAACCTGGGCTATTGGGATAACTTCCCGGTTGGCTTTACCAACCCGGGCCAATTCTTTGTCACCGGTTCGCCGGCCGGCCAACCCAGCAGCGACGTCGGCTACACCCTGCCCTCCGAGGTCAAGCGCCCCAATGGCGCCGGGGCGGTGGGCTATTGGTATCGCGCCGACCGGTTTGGCTCGAGCGGCAGCCAGATATATGTGCTGCTGGCAGCCGCGCCGGCGCTGGATCAGCATTTCAGCGTGTTTGGAGAGGTGACTCAGGGATTGCAGGTCGCCGGTCTGCTTACCACCAATGACAAGATTCTGTCGGTGACCATCAACTCGAACTGAAGCGCGCTAGCGTTCCAGTGAGTTGAGCAGCTCGCGCAGGCGCGGACCGATCCGGCGTAGCTCTGAGCGATGCGCGCTCGACAGCCGCTCAAGCAGCGACAGTCCGCGCGGCGCAACCGACACAAACACCCGTCGGCGGTCGCCTGCCCCGCTGCTGCGGCTGACCAGGCCCTCGGCCGCCAGCCGGTCCACCAGTCCCACCGCGCTGTTAGGCTGTATGCGCAGGTGCTCGGCTAGCTCGCCCACCGTCACCGCCTCTCGCCCCTCGAAACCGCGGATGGCCAACAGCGCCTGGTGCTGGCGTGGGGTCAGCCCCACTGACCGCGCCTCGGACTCACTGAACGCCATGAACTCCCGCAGCGCATAGCGAAACTCCGCCAGCATTTCATATTCCGCCTTGGAAACCGGCACGCGATGTCTCCTTTCGCGCCGCGCCCCTTCGGGGAAGGGCCTCCCGGCCGCGATCTCACTCGGGTCAACTATATCGTATTACGATATAATGATTCAGCATATCACTTCCGGAGGCCAGACCCATGACGCTTGCGCACGACCCCGCCGAATCACAATTGGCCGACTTTACCATGACCCGCGACGTTATCGGCATGTCGCTGTTGGCGCTCTTCATCGGCGCCATTGGCGCCGTGGTGGCGGATGCCCTGGTGCTGCTCATCAACCTGGTAACCAACCTGGCCTACTACCTGCGTCTCTCGACGGCTGCCGCTTCGCCGGCCGGCAATCCATTGGGTTGGTGGGCGGTGATCGTGCCGGTGATAGGCGGGTTGATCATTGGGATCATGGCCCGCTATGGCTCACCCAAAATCCGTGGCCACGGCATCCCCGAGGCCCTGGAAGCGATTCTGATTTCGGGCAGCCGGGTTGAGCCGAAGGTGGCGATTCTCAAGCCGATCTCGTCTGCCATCTCCATCGGCACGGGCGGTCCATTTGGCGCCGAAAAGCCTATCATCATGACCGGCGGTGCCATTGGGTCGCTGGTTGCGCGCTTCTTCCACCTGACCTCCGTCGAGCGGCGCATCCTGCTCTCAGCCGGCGCGGCGGCGGGCATGGCCGCGATCTTTGGAGCGCCTATCGCCGCGGTTTTCTTGGCGATTGAGCTGCTGTTGTTCGAATGGAAGCCGCGCAGCTTTATTCCCGTGGCGGTGGCCTCGGTTACCGCCGGGGCTTTGCGCGTGTACTTGCTCGGCCCCGGACCTGTCTTTACGGCTCCGGTCCACCCGGCGCTGGGCCCAGGCGTTCTGGTGAGCGCCCTGGTACTCGGGTTGGCGGCGGGCGTGCTGTCCGGTATTGTCACGCGCCTAGTCTATGGCTTCGACGGCCTTTTTGAACGGCTGCCTATTCATTGGATGTGGTGGCCGGCCATCGGCGGACTGGCCGTGGGTATTGGCGGGTTGATCGACCCCCGCGTCTTGGGCGTCGGCTATGATGTGATCCGCAGCCTGCTGCAAGGTAATTTGGTTGGCGGCGCGGTGCTGGGTCTGCTGATCATGAAAACCCTGGTATGGTCCCTCGCGCTGGGCTCGGGGACCTCCGGCGGCGTGCTGGCGCCGCTGCTCATCATTGGCGGCGCGTTGGGCGCGTTTCTGTCGCCCTGGATTCCCTTTGGCGATCCGGGCCTATGGGCGCTGGTCGGCATGACGGCCACCATGGGCGGGTCGATGCGCGCCCCGTTCGCTGCGACCATTTTCGCGCTGGAGGTGACGCATGACCTCAACGCCTTGCCGGCGCTGTTGATCGGCTGTCTGGCGGCCGAAGCGGTGACAGTCTTGTGGCTGCGCCGTTCCATCCTGACTGAAAAAGTTGCCCGGCGCGGCCATCACCTGGCCTACGAATACGGCGTAGACCCGCTGGATACGGCCCGGGTCAGTGAGATCATGGACGGCAATGTCGTGACCATTCCAGACACGATGACGGTGGCCGACCTGGCAGCGGCCATTGGCCGCGGCGACCCGCAATTGGCGCGGCGGCAGGGCACGCCCATCGTCAATGCCGCTGGCCAACTGGTGGGGATCATAACGCGCGGCGATGTCCTGCGGGCCATGGAAACGCCCGAGGGTCTGGCATTGTCCGTCATCCAGGCCGGCGCCGGCGACCTGACGGTCGCCTATCCGGATGAGAGTCTGCGGGTCGCCGTGGACCGAATGCTGCGGCGCGGGGTGGGGCGGCTGCCTGTGGTGGCGCGCGAAGACCCGCGGCGCCTGGTCGGCTATCTGGGCCGCACCGGCGTGCTGCAGGCGCGCCAGCGGCAATTGCAAGAAGAGGAATCGCGCGAACGAA
>JAYTFQ010000353.1:0-4215 GCA_043734225.1 Anaerolineales bacterium
CTCCCACCCACGCCTTATGCTACACTCCCCCCATGCCCTCCCCCCGTCCCAGCCTCTTCTGGCCGCTGTTGCTCATTGGCGCCGGGCTGCTGCTGGCGCTGCAAACGCTGCACCTGCTGCCGGCCAGCCTGTGGGGGGCGCTGGCCCAGCTCTGGCCGGTGCTGCTGGTGGTGCTCGGGCTGGAGCTGCTCATCGGCCCGCGCTCGGCGCGCGCCTCCGCCGCCATCATCGGCCTGGGCGTGCTGCTGCTGGCCGGCTCGCTCACCTGGGCCGCGCTGCGCGCCAGCGGGGCGCCGCCCAGCGGCAGCGAGACCCTCATCGCGCTCACCGAGGGCGCGGCCCGGCTGCAGGCCCGCATTGATTTCCAGACCGGCAGGCTGAACGTCAGCGCGCTCGGCCCCTCGGATCATTTGCTCGAAGGCGTCGCCCAGGATGGTCCGGCCGAGTCGGTGCAGCAGTCCTACACCGTCAGCGACGGCGTCGGGCGCCTGGCGCTGGCCCAGCACCTCGATCCGCTGCTGGCGCCGTTCCTGCTGCGGCGTGTGCCCAGCGCCCAGTGGGAAGTGCTGCTCACGCGCAAGCTGCCGCTGGCGCTGACCGTGGACACCGGCGACGGCGCCGCCGCCTTCGACTTTCACGACCTGCCGCTGACCGACCTGGACCTGACCACCGGCCTGGGCGCGACCACCGTCACCTTCGCCCCCGGCCCGGCCGCTCATGCCCTTTTGCGCACCGGCCTGGGCGCCGCCACGATCAACCTGCCGGCCGGCTTCCCCGCGCGCCTGCGCGTCCGCGCCGGCCTGGCCCAGGTGCGGCTGCCGGCCAGCCTGGCCCTGGCCGGCGACGTCTATACCACCGCCGGCTTCGACCCGGCCCAGCCCTTCCTGGACCTGGAGCTCAGCGCCGGCATGGGCGGCGTCCTTATTCAGTGAAGAGATATCTTCTAAGTGCAGACCAGTAAATTCTGAAGCATCATTCTCGCCAAAAGGCACCCTTCCCTGATTTCGCCTAGCAAAATCACAGGGGGAAGGGCCGGGGACCCAGCACCTGATGTTCTGGGCAGGTGCGACAAGGTCCCCCGAAGCGCAGCGGAGTGGGGAGGGCGAGCGGCCGGATCCATCAACACTTTTGTGTTGCCACTTAGATATAAGAAGGATGCCTAACGATGACGGACCGAACACCGATTGAGACCAAAAATCTCGACAGCAACGGCAACGCTCCGCTGCCATGGAGCCGGCCGCGCGATCTCTTGGCCGGCCTCATCTTCCTCGGCATGACCTTCCTGGGCACCACCCGGCCGGACGGCCGCCCCCACGCCGCCGGCATCGGCGCCGTCTGGCTCGACGGCGACCTCTATTTCACCAGCGGACCGGCGGCGCGCAAGTCCCGCAATCTGGCCGCGAATCCGGCCTGCACCATCGCCGTCCGGTTAGCCACCATCGACCTCGTCTTCGAAGGCGAGGCGGTCAAGGTAACCGATGAGCTGGCCCTGGCGCGGGCGGCCGCGCGCTTCCGCGAGGGCGGCTGGCCCGTGCAGGTCGAGGGCGACGCCGTCACGGCCCCTTACGGCGCCCCCAGCGCCGGCCCGCCGCCCTGGCACGTCTACCGGTTCACATTCCACACCATCATCGGGAACGCCACGGCCGAGCCGCACGGCGCGACGCTGTGGCGCTTCGAGCACTAAGTACAGACAATTATGTTCTGCAGCATCACGCGCGCTGAAAGGCACCCTTCACTAATTTCGCCTGGCAAAATCACGGCCGCAGGTCCCCGGAGCGAAGCGCAGGGGAGTGGAAGGGCCGGGGACCCAGCACCTGGTGTTCAGGGCAGGTGTGACAAGGTCCCCCGAAGCGCAGCGGAGTGGGGAGGGCGAGCGGCTGGACCCATCAACACTTTTGTGTTTCCACTTAGTAGTCTGACACGCTGAATCCGATGGACTGTCACCCTGGGCGCGCACGTATGGACTTGTACCTAACACTGTGGCGGCGCGCGACGCGCAGCGCCCCGTAGGGGATGGGCCTCTCCCGAAGGTCCATCTCATTCTGTGTGTCAGACTACTAGCCTCGCAAACAATTTTAGGGCAGGTAATGTCTATTCGGCCTGGCGCCGATACACAATGCGAATACGATATTGTCCGCTGCCCGGCAGCAGCAAGCTCACGGCCTGGCCGCGCAGCCAGGCTTGCGGCAAGCGCACCTCGTTGAGATAGGCCTCCGCGATCTCGTTGGGCACAAATAACGTGACTTCCGCGCGGCGCGTGGTTTCGGCCTCGCCGGCCAGGCCGCCCGCCTGCGGCCGCAGGCACAGCGCTTGCAGCCGCGCCGAGCTTTGCAGCACCGGCGCCTCCCCTGCGCCCAGTGTGCTGGCCTCGTACACCGCCCACTGTTCAGGTGAGCGCAGCCAGGCCACGCGCGCGTCGGTGCGCCAGCCCGCCACCGTGGCTTCCAGCCCCGCATTCTCGCGCGTCATGAAGACATCCGTGCTGCCGTCATGCGCAATCTCGCACGCCTCGCCGTCATCCACATCCAGCGCCAGCGGCCTCGTCGCCAGCGCTGCCAGTTGGCCCAGGTCGCGCAGCGGGTAGAGCACATGCAGAAAGACGGCCCGCGGCCCAGCCGCGGTCTGGACGTGGCGCATCCCCGCCACCTGCCGGAAATTGCTCGTTCCCACCAGGCCGCTGCCCTCGGCCACCGCCATCAGCCCCTGCGCCGGCTCCATTTGCCGCCCGGCGGCAGGCAGCACTGGCAGCACGGCCAGACCCGGCGCCTCGGTGGGATGCAGGCCGCCCTCATCCAGCGTGAAGGGCCCTGGCGTGTACAGCTGCCAATCCAGCCGGTGCGGGCCGCGGAGCGGATCCAGCCGCAGCGCGTCGTAAACGATCCAATACTCATCCTTCACAAACAGGATCGTCCGCCGGTGGCGCACGCCGCGCGACTGGTAGCCGTGATGCTCGGCTTCAAACAGATCGGCCACATCCGTGGCCGACCAGGCCAGCAGGTCGCCCTCTTTGCCGGCCTCGTCTGGGTCGGCGCCATCCACGATCACCATGTTGTGCGCCGCCGCGCGGCGGATCCAGGTTTGGTAGAGCGGATCGTCGTACGATGTGAGCGGCAGCCCGGCCTCGCTGGCCAGCGGCCGGCCGAAGCCGCTGCACACAAACGCCAGCGCGTCCAGGTGGCTGTGCGACTCGTACTCGTGGCCGACGAGCGGGCCGTAGTTGATGCCCATAAACAGGCCAGCGCGTTTCTGGCTGCCGCGCAGGATGGTGAACTTGGAAGCGGCCAGCAGCCGGCTGGCCAGGCGCGGCGGCCGGCCGGCCAGCCGCGCGAACACCTTGGCCGCGGTCTCCGGCCGCCGTCCGCGGCGCTGCGGCAGGCGCGGATGGTCCGGCAGGCCGGCCAGCATCCAGGCGATGTCGTCGGGTGTGCCCCACTGTTCGGCCAGCCATTTCAGCTCGGGGTCTTCCAGCAGCACGGCGCCTTGTAGCGCCCACTGGCCGGACCAGACGATGTGCGAGTCGTTGAAATTGGTGCTGCTGCCTTGCGGGCTGGTCTGTTCCAGCAGCCAGCGGTACATGGCCGCGAAGCGCGGGTGGGCTTGCAGCAGCGGCTCCCCGTTCAGCTCGGCGACGGAGGCAGCGCGCGCCAGGCAGGCCAGCACATGCTGGTGATAGGAGGGCGAGCGCTCGCTGTGGCCGCCATCGGCATGCACGTCCAGCTCCAGGTGTTCCAGCAGCCGCTGGTGGCCGATCTGCCGCCAGGCCGGTGCTTCCGCGAATTCGGGCCACAGGATGCCCAGCTCGTACAGCGCGGCGGCGCCGGTGAGCTGCCAGTTGCCGAACAAGAAGCGGTCGTGCTCCTCGGCCAGCCAGCGGCCGGCCCCCAGCAGCGCCTTGAGCATCCGGGCCTGGGTGGCTGCATCCAGCAGCGACGAATCGCGAAAGGCGAGGGCGGCGCTGGAGAACACCAGTGAGCGCTGGGCCAGGCCCAGGGTGTACCAGATCACATCCAGCGATTCGATCTCGCCCTGGACCTGATCGCGCGTGGTGTACCACTGGTTGAAGAGCCGGACAAAAGTGCTGGGGTGGGTCGGGTCGCGGTTGATGGCATGCGCCTGCACCAGCGGCTGCAGCCAAAGCAGGTAGTGCAGGCCATACAGCGGTGTGCGCCCATGGCTGGCGCCGGTGAAGTCCACCCGCGCCTTGGCCAATTTGCG
>JAYTFQ010000354.1:0-12252 GCA_043734225.1 Anaerolineales bacterium
CTCAGAGGTTGTGAATTTATCGCGTCCCAACATCGAATTCGCGGGCCTTTTGTCATTTGGGCGCAAAAAATCTGCGGGAAATTGAATAAATTCACAAACTCTCAGGGGGACAGTCATAGAGGGCTGGATAAGCCGGTTTCTTGCGTCGAAACACGCAACGCGCACGCGTGGCATGACCACTCAGAGTGACAGTCGTAGAGGGCTGGAGAAAAATGCCGTGCTGTACTGCCCGCCCCCACTCGCCTTTCTCCGCGCACGCCGCGCGCTTTTGCTAGGCAAAAGTGTCCGCGGTGCAAATCCCTCTCCCGCCCATCCTCGCTTACAATTGACCCATTCACCCTTTGACCCCAGGATATTATGAAAGCCCAAGTCAAGCCGCACAACGGCACGCCCACGCTCTTTCTTAACGACCAACCGGTCTACGGCAACATGCACCTGTTCGGCGGCTGGAACCCGAACGGCTTTGAAGAAACCCTCAAGGCCATCCGCCGCTTCGCCGCCAACGACATCCACATCTACTCCATCGACGCCGTCGGCGGCGAGTGGAACGGCCCGCACGCCGGCGACGGCCAACAGCACGACTACTCCGAAACCGCCCCGCGCCTGCAGCGCGTGGTGGACAACGACCCAGACGCCATGTTCCTGCTGCGGCTGGGCTTTGAGACTCACTGGCAGAACCCCAAGTGGTGGAACGAACTGCACCCGGACGACGTGGAAGTGCTCTCCGACGGCAGCCGCTGGGGGGCGTCATACGCATCGCGCGCCTGGTCGGAGGATGTCTCCAGCTTTCTGCGCGGCTACATCGACGCGCTAAAAGCCGCCGGCCTGTACGAGCGCGTCATCGCCTACCAGATCGCCGTGGGCACCTGCGGCGAGTGGATTAAGTCGTGGGTGTGCATGGACCCCGAGAGCGGCGACTTCAGCCCGGTCATGCGCGACCACTTCCGCGGCTGGCTGCGCCAGCGCTACCACGGCGACGCCGCCGCGCTGCAAGCCGCCTGGGCTCAGCCCGGCGTCAGCTTCGAGACAGCCGCGGTGCCCAGCGGCCTGGAGCAGGCCACCACCACCCAGGGCGTCTTCCGCGACCCCAACGCCGCCCGCAACGTCATCGATTTCTACGAGTGCTATGCCGAGGCCGCTGCCGACTCGCTGCTGCGCATCTGTCACGCCGTCAAAGAAGCCACCCACGGCGAGAAGCTCACCGGCGCCTTCTTCGGCTACCTGCTGGACCTGGCCTGGAACAACGCCTTCTTTGTGGATGGCCACCATCTGGACGGCCGCACCGAGCAGGAGTTGGGCGAAGTGTCCACCCTGCAGCGCAGCGGCCATCTGGGCCTGCGCAAAGTGCTGCGCTCGCCCGACCTGGATTTCCTGGTCAGTCCGTACAGCTACGCCTTCCGCGGGCTGGGCGGCGACGGCCTGCCCATGCAGCCCACCGAGAGCCTGCGCCTGCACAACAAGCTGTATCTGTTTGAAGAAGATACGCTGATGCACAACAACTTCGACCCCACCAAGCGCATGCACCCGCTCAGCCGCTCGGTCACCATCTATCACCGCAACTTCGCCCAGGTGCTCACCCACGGGCTGGGCATCACCTGGATGGAGAACAGCGACCTGGCCGAAGACCCCAGCCTGGTGCCGGTGATGCAGCGCTGGCACAAGCGCTACGACAACATCGGCCAGTGGGCGGTGGGGCTGGACCGCTCGCGCTGCGCGGATGTGGCCGTGTTCTTCGACGACATCTCGCCCATGTACGAGGCCAATCGCAACGATGTCGATCTGTCGCTCATCGCCCACCAGCGCGTGATGAGCCTCAACCGCTTTGGCGCGCCGCACGATCTGTACCTGCTGGAAGATTTGCTCGATGGCGGCCTGCCGGACTACAAGCTGTATGTCTTCCTCAACCCCTTCCACCTGAACAACGCCCAGCGCGCCAAACTGCACCAGATCCTGGGGCAGGGCGGCCCGCGCCGGACGGCGCTGTGGATGTATGGCGCCGGCTATCTGAACTCGGACGCGGTCGCCAAGGGCGACCGCGCCAACGGCGACCGCGCGCAGGCCGCCAGCCTGGACAACATGACCCAGCTCACCGGCCTGGGTTTTGGCATGGGCCGCAGCTACTGGTCGGCCATGATGCACATCACCGACTTCACCCACCCCATCACCCGCGGCCTGCCGCAAGATTTCTTCTGGGGCACCACCCGCGCCATCGCCCCCATCTTCCACGTGGAAGACCCGGACGCGCAGGCGCTGGGCGAGGTGATCTATGGCTTGGGGCGCAACAAGCCCGGCCTGGCCATCAAGGCTTACCAGCCGGCCGGCGCCGCCCAGCCGTTCGACTCGGTCTTTGCCGCCACGCCCGGCGTGCCGGCCGCCCTCCTGCGCGGCATTGCCCGCCACGCCGGCGTGCATCTCTACAATGAAGACGGCGACGTGCTCTACGCCGGCCGCGAGCTGCTCAGCGCCCACACCGTCTCCGGCGGCGAGCGCACCTTCAAGCTGCCGCAAAAGGTGGAGGTCGTCTACGATCTGCTCTGCGACCGGCTGGTGACCCGCGACGCCGCCCAGTTCCGCGACACGCTTGAGCCGGCCAGCACGGTGCTGTATTACACCGGGAGCGCGGAGAAGCTGGAGGGGCTGAGAAAAGGATGATTGAAATGCACCCGGCACCCGGCCGCTTTTGACCACAATCCAAAAGGCAAGTAAAATTAAGGATGCTCAATTCATCTTTCCTGGTTATCACGCACTCTTTCAAAAAAGTGCAGGAGGATCCCCCTATGCGCCGCATCCCTGCACCCACTCGGAGTATCCTCCGTCTGTTGGCCCGTGTCACCGGCAGCCTGCTGCTGGCGCTGGCCGGCGGCCAATTTTTCACCGTGTCGGCGGCGCCACTGCTGGCGACCAATCCTTCGCTGGGCACCGCCGCCAATTTTTCGATCCTGGCTGGCTCGGCCGTAACCAATACCGGCGCTTCGACTGTCAGCCACGATGTCGGTATTTACCCCGGTATCGGCTCGCCCCCGCATGTCACGGGCTTTGGCACCGTCACCCTGGGCGGCACGCTGCATGATGCGGACGCCACCGCCCAGACAGCGCAGGCGGATGCCGCCGCCGCTTTTACCGCGCTCGGCTCGCAAACGTGCAGCACTGACTATGGCAACGTGACGCATGAGTTGGCCGGGAATATTCTGGTGCCCGGCGTCTATTGCGCCAAATCCTTTCACCTGTCGTCTGGAACGCTCACGCTCAACGGCACTGCCTCGGACGTCTGGATTTTTAAGTCGGCCAGCGACCTCATTATTACCGGCAGCCCGGCCCTGGTTGTTTTTAGCGGCGGCGGCCAACCGTGCAATGTCTGGTGGCGGGTGGTGAGCACCGCCACCCTGGGCGCTGGCAGCGCGTTCGTCGGCACGATCCTGGCGGATACCAGTATCACCCTGGCGGCTGGCGCCAGCCTGGATGGGCGCGCCCTGGCGCGGACGGCTGAAGTGACCTTGAGCAGCAACTCCATCACCGGCCCGACCTGCGCCGCCGCCGGGACCGCGACGCCGACCCGCACGACCACGGCCACCGTAACCCGCACCGCGACGAGCACGGGGACCACGACCACGACCGCAACGGCCACTGGCACACAGCCTGCGCCGGCGACCGCGACCAACACCCAGGCGCCCGTGATAGTGAATACCCCCATCCCCGCGCCGACGCTTACGCCCCTGCCGGCACCGACGGAGACTGCCACCGCCCCGGCCGTGGTCGCCTTGCCAGCCACGGGCGGCGGGCCGCTGCCGCGCGCTGACACCACCTGGGTTTGGCTGGTGGCTCTGGGCAGCCTCGGCCTGCTGGCGGCCGGTCTGACGGTTCGCGCGCGCCGCCGCGGCCGTTAGCGCGTCGTCGCGTGCGTTGCTGGGGCCGTTGATGGTCGCTCATCGCGGCGCGCGCGCGCATCTTGCGCTGGTTATTTTCGCTGGGGCGCTGCTGGCCGGATGCGGCCGCGCCCCCGCGGCGGCCGGCCCAGATGGCCGCACGCCGTCGCCAGGTGTTCCGGTCTCGGCCCAGCCGGCCGGCCTGCCCTCGCTGCCGCCGCCCCACACACCCACCGGTCTTCTCGCGGTAACCCCTATCGGCGCGCCCTCCGGCGCGCCCACCGGGCCGCCCACCGGCTCGGCCTCTAGCCCGCCCTCCGGCGCCCCCACCGCCGCGCCAACTGAAACGCCCTGGGTGCCAGGGCCGCTCATCGCGCCCGGCCTGGACCTGCGCGCCGGGCCGGTGCCGGTTGCGCTCGAGCTCCAGATACCGTCACTTCAGGTCAAGGCCAACGTGATGAGCGTTGGGATCACGGCCTTGAACGCGATGGACGCGCCCAAGGGCCCGATTGGCGACGGCATCTGGCAAGCGGCGTTCTGGTATCGCGGCAGCGGTGTCCCGGGCGCTTCGGGCACCGCCACGTTTGCCGGGCACGTGGACGATCCGCTCGGCCGGCCGGCCGTCTTCGCCCGCCTCACCGATTTGCACCCCGGCGCCGTGATCCTCATCCACGACCCGCGCAGCGGCCGCGACATTCAGTTCACAGTGACCCAAACCCAGGACTACTCCACCCAGCAGGCCTCCGATCCGGCGGTGCTGGCCTTGATCTATGGGGCCGGGCCGGTAGCAGGCCAGGGCCCGCAGCCGGCGCCGGATGGCCGCGCGCATCTCAGCCTCATCACCTGCGCCGGAGATATCGTCAACGGCGCCTTCGATCATCACGTGGTCGTGTTCGCCACCCGCACCGATTAGCCCGCGCTATCCCCCATCATCACTGATGGCCCGGGGCGGGCGGCGGCAATACGCCTGGCTATACCGGCGTACGGCAGGCAGTCAACTCAGCGGCCTATGTGGGGTGAATCACGGCGAGTCCCAGGAACGCTTCGAACGGCTCAAAGTCACTATCGTTGTGCAGCAAGCTGTGGTTGTTGATCAGGCAAAACGTCGCGATCCAGGCGTCAATGGTCCGCCGGACGATCCGGCCTTTGGACCGAAGGAGCCGGTAATTCCGCGCGGCGGCCACTGCCAAAACCACGCCGCCGGTGGTAAACACCTCAAACTTGAGCAATTCGCGCCGGGTGTCGGCCGCCTCGCGCTCCGTGTGTAGACCTTGCAGCACCTCGGTCAAAATTAGGTCGGTCAGGCCCAGTCGCTGCTGGTTCAGCTCGCGCTCCAGCCAGTCCGTTTGGGCGGTGGCGTTGCCGTTGAAATAGTCCACCCACACGGTTGTATCGACGATCACCATGCCGGCCGCCTAGGCTTTGATCCGGCCGGACCGCATTTCGTCCAGGTTGCCCTGCCAGGCGATTTTGCCGCGCAGCCGGCGCACGCCCGTTTGCGCGTTCACCTGAACCAGCAGCACCAGGCCGGCCTCGACCACGGCCTTTTTCGTCGGCAATCCGGTCGCGGCCATAGCCGCCTTCATCAATTCTTCGTCAATCACGATATTCGTGCGCATGCGGCTCTCCAGTTCTGCCAGTCGATGTGTATATTATTGTATTTTATGTGTATAGGCAAGCTTGAGATTGACTCGCCTTGCCGCCGTGATTATTTTTGCCTTAACATCCGCGTTCGTCCGCGCCTACCCGGAGTTGCGCGGCATCCGCGAAGAAGACGCAATGACTCTAAGCCCCTGCACGCCTGCATACCCACTCGCCCATACCACCACACCACCACACCCCACCTGCGTTTTCTTAGCAGGTCGCCGATCAGAATTGACACAAATGGCGGCGAAGGGGCTGCCGCCAATCGCGCCTGCAAGGCGCTCCCACAACAGCCCTAAGACCCCCATACCCCCGCTCTCCCATACCCCCACACCCCCACACGCCCATACGCACTCACTCACCCACACCCCCATACCCCCACACACGCCCTGTATAATCCCCTCCTCATGTCCTCCCCCTCCACCCCCGCCCAGCGCCAGATCGCCCGCGCCGCCGGCATCGTCATGGGCGCCTTCGTGCTCAGCAACGTCACCGGCCTGGTGCGGCAGATCCTGATCTCGCGCGTCTTTGGCACCGGCGCCGACCTGGATGCACTGTACGCCGCCCAGCGCCTGACGGACGTGCTCTTCAACCTGGTGGCGGGCGGGGCGCTGGCCTCGGCCTTCATCCCCACCTTCACCGGCTTCCTCAACCAGGGCGACAGCGAGGGCGCCTGGCGGCTGGCCAGCGGCGTGCTCAACCTGGTGTTCATTGTCCTGGTGGTCGTCAGCGTGCCGGCCTGGCTGCTGGCCCAGCCGCTGGTGACGTTTGTGCTGGCGCGCGGCTTCAGCCCGCCCGAGCAGGCGCTTACCGCCGACTTGCTGCGCATCGTCCTGCTGGCCCCCGCCATCTTTGGCGTCAGCGGCCTGCTGATGGGCATCCTCAACGCCCACCAGCACTTCCTGCTGCCGGCCCTGGCCACCAGCATGCTGTGGGTGGGCATGATCTTCGGCCTGCTGGTGTGGGTGCCCAGCCTGGGCATCTATGGCCTGGCCTGGGGCTATGTGCTGGGCGCGGCGCTGCACCTGCTGGTGCAGGTGCCGGGCGCGCTGCGGTTGGCGCGGGCGCGCTATTGGCCCGGCCTGGGCCTGGGCAACGCCGCCGTGCGCGAGGTGATCCGGCTGATGGGCCCGCGGCTGGTGGGCGTGGCCGCGGTGCAGATCAACTTCCTGGTCACCACCAGCCTGGCCAGCTACATGAGCGGCGGCAGCGTCTCGTCTCTCACCTACGCCTGGCAGATCTTCACCATGCCGCAGGTGGTCATCGCCCAGGGCATCGCCATCGCCGCGCTGCCCACCTTCTCGGCCATGGCGGCGCGCGGCGAGCTGAACGCCATGCGCGCCAGCCTGGCCGACACGCTGCGCGGCATCCTGTTCCTGGCGCTGCCGGCCACGGTGGGGCTGTTCGCGCTGCGCACGCCGGTGGTGGCCATGATCTTCCAGGGGCACAATTTCAACGCCGAGTCCACCGCGCTGGTGGCCTGGGCGCTGGCCTGGTTTACCCTGGGCCTGGCCGGGCACTCGGTGGTGGAGATCGTCTCACGCGCCTACTACGCCGTGCGCGATACGCGCACCCCCGTCATCATCGGCACCGCCGCCATGCTGCTCAACATTGGCTTCAGCTTCGCGCTGGCGCCGCTATTCATGCGGCTGGGCTGGCAGCCAAACGGCGGGCTGGCGCTGGCCAACACGCTGGCCACCACGCTGGAAGGGCTGGGGCTGATGTGGTGGATGCGCCAGCGGCTGAACGGCCTGGCGCTGACGCGGGTGTGGGACGGCCTGCTGCGGACCGCGCTGGCCTCGGCCTTCATGGGCGCCGTCCTGGCGCTGTGGCTGCGGGCCGTGGATGGGCGCTCGGCCTGGCTGGTTGGGCTGGGCGGCGTGGCGCTGGGCGGGCTGGCCTTCGCCGCCGCCGCCTTCGCGCTGCGCGTGCCGGAGACGCGCCTGCTGCCGAAGATGGTCATGGATCGCCTGCGGCGAAGGTAAAAAACCTTTCGTCAACGGATAGAACGGATAGAACGAATGGAGAGGGAAAACCCTTCGTCAACGGACTATGGGGTGCTGCGCCAGCCAAGCGATTTGGTGTTTGCGCTGCCGGTGTGGCTGGTGCTGCTGCTGGGCGGGTTGGGGCTGTTGGCGCTGTATGAGTTCATCCGCTGGCGAAAACAAACGGCCAACGCCGCCGCGTAAGATTGACTGCCGGTCGAAATTGGGTCGCGCGGCCCAATTGCGACAACCTCTATTGATTTCCTGGATTGCTGAGCCGCTATGGACAACCGTCAACGCATTGAAAACGACCTGCTGCCTTTTGGTGACACGACCCAGGCGCTTGGCCCACAGCCCATCTTGCGGCGCATGGCGCATTACGGCGTGTCGGGTCTCAGCCTCGCCGTTATTGAAGACGGCGCTCTGGCCTGGACGCAGGTTTATGGGACGCGGGCGGGCGATACGGCTGAACCCATTTCGCCGTCCATCCGCTTTGCCGCTGCCTCCATCAGCAAACCGCTGGTTGCCATGGCCGTGCTGCGGCTTGTCCAGGAAGGCGTGCTCGACCTGGACACCGATGTCAACCGCTATCTGGCCTCCTGGCAGGTCCCTGCATCTCCCTTGACCCAGCATGAGAAAGTGACCCTGCGCCGGCTGCTCAGCCACAGCGCCGGGCTTACCACGTATGGCTTTTGGGGCTATCGTCCGAGCCGGCCCGTCCCCACGCTGCTGCAAGTGCTGGACGGTCAGCCGCCGGCCAATTCCGTGCCGGTGCGGGTCGATAATATTCCGGGCAGCCGCTGGCGCTACTCCAGCGGCGGCTATACCATCATCCAACAGTTGTTGATTGATGTGCTGCACCAGCCATTTGCGGATACGATCCACGATTTGGTCCTGGCGCCCCTCCAGATGGCGAACAGCGCAATTTATCCTGCGCCGCCGCCGGGCCTGGCCGCGAGCAGTGCCTGCGGGCATGATGCGACCGGTGCGCCCCTCCCCGAAAACTGGCGCAGCCATCCCGAATTAGGGTCGGCGGGGCTGTGGTCAACGGCCTCCGATCTGGCCGCGTTCATATTGGACATCCAACGTTCGCTGCTCGGACAGTCCAACCAGGTATTGTCCGCCGGTCTGATCGACCAGATGCTCACCGTCCAAATCAGCAATTGGGCGCTGGGATTTGCCATTGACGGCCAGGGCGATGCGGCGCGTTTCACTCATGGCGGGGCCGAGCTGGGCTTTCGCTGTTATCTGGTTGGTTATCGCTACCGTGGGCAGGGGGCCGTGGTGATGACCAATGGCGACCGCGGTGATCATTTGTGCATCGAGATCTTGCACAGCATTGCCCGGGCACAGAATTGGCCCGCCTATTATCATTACCAGGATGCAATCGTTTGACTGGGTTGGTGAATTTCGGGAAAAACGTGGTGCGTGGTGCGTGGTCCGCAGATGTGATCAATGGACCACGCACCACGTATCACGCTCTCCAAAATAGATGAATGCCGAGAAGTACGACGTGATCATTGTCGGCGCCGGGCCGGGCGGCTCGGCGGCGGCGGCGGCGCTGGCGCGGCGCGGCTGCCGCGTGCTGCTGCTGGATAAGGCCGGCTTCCCGCGCGACAAGACTTGCGGCGACGCGCTGACCCCGCGCGCCGTGGCGGCGCTGGGGCGGCTGGGGCTGGCCGAGATGCTGGCCGGCGTGCCGCGCCTGGGCCAGGCGATGGTGGTGGCGCCGGATGGCGCGGCCGGCACCGCCGACCTGCGCGCCGGGCCAGGCTTGCCAGATTACGTGCAGATTGTGCCGCGGCTGGCGCTGGATGACGCGCTGCGCCAACAGGCGCTGGCGGCCGGGGCCGAGTGGGCCAGCCCGGTGCATGTGACGCGACTGGCGCGCCAGGATGGCGGCGTGGAGGTCAGCGGGGAGCAGGGCGGCCGGGCGGTGTCGTTCCGGGCGCGGGCCGCCATTGTGGCCACCGGCGCCAGCCCGGCGCTGCTGGAGCAGATGGGCCTGCTGCGCCGCCCGCCGCGGGTGGGGCTGGCGGTGCGCGGCTATTTCGAGGGTCTGGTTGGCCTGGCCGCCGACCAAATCCAGTTCCGCTTCGACGGCGTGCCCATGCCGGGCTATGCCTGGATCTTTCCAACCTCGGCCAGCACGGCCAACATTGGGCTGGGGCTGTTTGCCGCACCGGGCGGGCGCGCGCCGCAGTCGGCGCGGGCGGCGTTTGAGCGCTGGCGGCAGTGGCCGGCGGTGCGCCAGGCGCTGGGCGCGGCGCGGCTGGCCGGCTCGCTCAAGGGCTTCCCGATCCGCTCCGACTTTTTGGCCTCGCCCAACGCGGCCGAGCGAGTGCTGGTGGTGGGCGAGGCCGCCGGGCTGGTGAACCCGCTCACTGGCGACGGCATCGACTTCGCGCTGGAAAGCGGCCTGCTGGCGGCCGAGCACCTGGCGCGGCAGTTGGCCGCCGGCGACTTATCGGCGGTTGCTCTGGCCGGCTATGGGCGCGCGCTGCGCCGGCGCTATACGAGTGTGTTCATTTTCAGCCTGGGCGTGCGGCGGATGGCGCTGGGCCATCCGCGCCTGCTCAACCGCCTGGTGCGCGGCATGCCGGGGCATCCGCGGCTGGTGCGGGCGCTGATCCGAATGTTGCTGGGGTTGCCCAACGGCCATCAAAGATAAATTCTGTGAAAATTGTGCAGCGGGCAGTCGATGTCGTCGTCTGCCCGCTGCACAATTTTCACTTCGTTTCCTGACGATGCCTGTTCGTGTGCGGTCCCCCGTTCTCCCACACGCCCATACTCCCATACTCCCAGACTGATGAACGCCGCACTCGGCGTCACCGGCACCTTCAGCCCTGGGCCGAACCTGGCCACAAGCGCAAATCCCAACACGCAGCAGGCGGCAATGACCACCAGCAGCAGGCAGCCGCCAATGGCCAGCAGCAGCGTGTTGGAACGCGGCGGCGCGGCGGGTGGCGCGGCGGCGGGCGGCGGCGCGTAGGGCGGCGGCACGTACGGCATGGGCGCTTCGGCGGTTGCGGCGGCAGGGCGCTGCCCAGCCGGGGGCGCCACGGCGGCGGCGGCCGGCGGCGGGGGAGCGGGGGCGGCGCTCGACTTTTCCACCTTGAAGGTGGGCGGCGGCTCATCCTCCAGGCCGGGCAGACCGGCGCGCTGGCGCGGGCGCGGGTAGGGCGGGTCGCTGACCACGGTGAGCACGGTGTCGCCCACGCGCACCTCGTCGTCGTGGTGCAGATATTGCGCCTCGCCCGGGGCCAGCGGCTGGCCGTTAAGCTGGGTGCCGTTGCGCGAGCGCTCGTCGCGCAGCAGCAGGTGATCGTGATCGAGCCACACGCTGGCGTGGATGCGCGAGATCAGGTTGTTATCGATCTGGATCTGGCATTCGGGCTCGCGCCCGATGCGAAAGGGGCCGGTAACGGCATAAAGCTGGCCGGTCGCGCCGCGGAGGAAGAACTTAATCGGCATGGGTTAGTGGTTGGCCGGCCCGCCCACACGCCGGCGCGAACCTGCTAACCCGAGTCTAATCGTTTTCAGACGGTAGCACAACATGCGAGAAGCAACGGTATACCCAAAAACGGACCGGCGCTACATCCAAGACGACCAACGAAAACAAGGATATTTCGGCCGAATGGGATGCAGTGGCCCGACACTCGTAGGGGGCGGGCCACTGCATCCCATTCGGCCAGGATTTTACATCGTCAGTCCCAGCAACCCGCGCGTCAATTGAAAATCCACATCGCCCTGAGCGAAACGCTGAGGCGTGTAGCGCCGCGAGGCCACATCGGCCACAAGAGCGAGCAGTTGTGCCGCCCACACGTCGGGCTGTCTCTGCGCTGACCAGTCAAAGCCATCCCGCGCGCCGCCGGTCGCGCTGGCCTGGAGCATGGGCACCAGCGGGTGGCCCTGCGCCGGGCGCTCGCCGGGGCAGGCTAGCAGCACTTCCACGCCGGTGGCGCCCAGCCCGGTCAGGCTTTCTACCCAGTGGCCGGAGGGTGTTTCCATGATATGAAAACCGGGCGCGCCCGCCATCTGGCCATAGCCGAGCGAGGGTGACACTTCCGCCGTTTGGAGCGTGCCGGCCAGGAAGGCGGGCGACTGGAGCAGGCTGGCCGATTGCGGCACCACCAGCGTGCCGCCGGCGGCGACGATGGAGCGGGTGAGCTGCGCCAGGGCGGCGCCCAGGGCGGCGGGCAGGTCGCCAGACGAGAGCAGCCCCAGCTTGAGCGCGCCCAGGCCGGTTGTCTCCGCGTGCGGCGGCTCAGCGCCGGCCAGCGACTCGTGGAACCAGGCCTCGATCTTGTTCAGGACCGCCTCGATGCCGCCGTCCAACTGCACGCTGGCCCAGCCAAAACGCTCCGGCCGCACGCCCAGCGCTTCCAGCTCGTGGCGCATGTAGTCATTGTGGGTGCGCTCGCAGCCGTGCTCCAGGAACAGCCCAGCGCCCACCAGCCCGTGCGCCATGTATCCAACCAGGGTACGGTTATAAAGCGGACCGGTGGAATAGCCGGCCGAGCCGCAGCCTTCGGTGTGGACCAGGGCCACATAGCGCGACAGGCCGTGCTCGCGCCCCAGCCCCAACTGGTTAAGCCGGCCGGCGGCCAGACGCGCCACCTGGCCGGCGCACAGGCTGGTGGGCAGCACCAGGCCCACCTGGTCGGCGGCGAGACGCGCGCCCTGGCGGAGCATGGACAGCCGGATGTCGCTGCCAATCACGTTGTCGGCGCGGATGGGCAAGGGGCGCCCGTTCGGCT